>DAOTTP010000125.1:0-4796 GCA_034437835.1 Anaerolineae bacterium
AAGTCACCGAGGCGATAGCGACTGCGCGGGCGGGCTTGGACGCGGAATCGCTGACGAAGGCGCTCAAACGCGCTAAAGCCGCCAATACGCTACTGCTATTGGACGCCGTGACCAGCTAACAAAATATTAACACCAAAATCCCTGTGGCGCGGTACAATCCTCAACAACCGTCGTGAGATAGTGTTATAAGGATTAACTAGCCCCACAGGAGTGGCGATGACCCTCTTAGCCGGACGCTATACGCTCGAAAAGCCGCTGGGCGAAGGCGGCATGGGGGTAGTCTATCTCGGCTTGGATACCAAGACCGAGACGCCCGTCGCCATCAAGAAATTACGCCCGGACACCCTCCAAAACAACCCGCACGCCATCGAGCGCTTCAACCGCGAGGCGCAAGCGCTACGCGACCTGAATCACCCCAACATCGTGAAATCGTTTGCCGCATTTGAACAAGACGGCGGCCATTACATCATCATGGAATATGTCGAGGGCAGCGACCTGTTCAACCTGCTCATCCGCGAGGGGCGGTTGCCGCTGGCACAGGTCATGGGCATCGGGATTGAACTCTCAGACGCGCTGACCCGCGCCCATTATCTACGGATTATCCACCGCGACCTCAAGCCCGCTAATGTGCTATTGGACGCCAACGGGCGGCCAAAACTCAGCGATTTCGGCGTGGCTTACCTAGAGACGCAAGAACGTGTGACCGGCATGGGCATCAGCGTCGGGACGCCGGCTTATATGGCTCCCGAAGTTTTGAATGGCAAGCCCGCCGATGGTCGCGCTGACCTATGGGCGTTGGGCGTGATGCTGTTCGAGATGTTGACCGCGCAGCACCCGTTTCGCGGGGACAACCTCTCCGGGTTACTGATTAACGTCCTGACTCAGCCTATCCCAGATCTCGAATCGCTCCGCCCCGACTGCCCGGTAGCGCTGGCCGACCTGATTTACCGCATGTTAGAGCGTGACCCAGAAGGGCGCGTCTCGTCCGCCCGCGTGGTCGGGCTGGAACTGGAACAACTCCTAAGCGCCATCGAAAATCAGTCGGTACGGGCTACCGATGTCTTTCCACAGGCGAACCTCTACGTCTCGGACAACCAGACCGTCATCCTGAACGCCCGCAACAACCTCCCCGCCCAGACCACGCCATTCATCGGGCGCGAACTTGAATTGGCCGACCTCGCCCGCTTGATTGACGACCCCGATACCCGCCTCATCACCGTGTTGGGGGCAGGCGGGATGGGCAAGACCCGTGTGGCGATTGCGGCGGCTTCTGCGGCTGTTAATTTCGACCACGGGATTTTCTTGGTCGAACTCGCGCCACTGGCGAGCGCAGAACCACTCTTGGCGACGCTTGCCAACGCCATCGGTTTCCAGTTCAGCGCCGAGGGCGAACCGGCGGCACAAATCGCGGATTATCTGCGCGAGAAGCGGATGCTGCTCATCTTAGACAATTTTGAGCATGTCCTGAGTGGCGCGGCGGTGGTCAATGACTTGCTGCGAGCCGCCCCCGGCGTCACCGTGATAGCCACCTCGCGGGAGAAGTTGAACCTGCTGGGCGAGACGCTCTATGTATTAGACGGACTCGATTTGCCCACCAGCGATAGCCCAGACGCGGTGAAAAATAGCGGCGCGGTACAGTTATTCTTGCAGAGCGCCCGCCGCGCCCGCCCCGGATTCGTCGCATCGGACGAAGACCTTCCACTCATCAGCCAGATTTGCCAGACGGTGGACGGCCTGCCGCTGGGGATTGTGCTTGCGGCGGCGTGGATTCAGACGCTCTCGCTGGGTGAGGTGATAGACGAAATCAAGCGCGGGCTGGATTTTCTGGAGACGGAATTGGGCGATGTCCCGTTACGTCACCGCAGCATCCGCGCCGTGTTTGAGTATTCTTGGGCGCTCATGCGTGAGGACGAGCGCGATTTGGTGGCGCGATTATCGGTATTCCGGGGCGGGCTGTCGCGTCGGGCGGGGCAAGAAGTCGCTGGGGCGGGTCTGAGGCCATTGGCAGGCTTGGTCAACAAATCATTGCTGCGGCGCGACCCCGATGTGGGCAGTTATCACATGCACGAACTGTTACGCCAGTACGCCGAGGGCAAATTGGAAGCGTCCGGCAAGGCATCGGAAGTGTGCGCCGCCCATAGCCGCTACTATATGGGCGTGTTGGGGGAATTGCGCCCGTTGTTGGAAGGCGGCGACCAAATTAGCACGCTTCGCAAGGTGGCCGATGACATCGAAAATGTGCGTGCGGCGTGGGCGTGGGCGGTCAAAGAGGCTGATTATGCGCGTATCACGGCGGCGCAGCCGACCCTGAGCATGTATTTTGAACTGCGCGGCCAATATCTGGAAGGCGAGATGTTCTTTGAAGGGGCTGCTATCAGCTTGCGTCAACAAGCCCCTAGCGCCGCACGCGACTTCGCCCTCGGCGAATTGTTGGCGCGTGAGGCGAAATTGGCCGTTACGCTGCATCAACGTGAGCGGACGGATCACCTGTTGGCTGAGAGCGCCGCTTTATTGAACGAGTCCGCGCCGCCCCTGACACGCGCCGCGTTGAGCTACGCTCAGGGCTATGACCATTTGACGCTCAAGAAGGTGGTCGATGCCCGCCCTTACCTTGAACGTGCCGCCGCACTTTATCGGGCGGCAGGGGAAAATTGGGCGCTGGCGCGGACGCTGGATGAGTGGTCGGCAACCTACTGGTATCGCACTGATGGGGCGGAAACCGACCTCGACCAAGCGCGTAGCTTATTAGAAGAAGCCCAGACCATCCAAAAGATGTTAGGCGATGTGTTCGGTCTTGCCACCACCACCTTACACCTCGGCACGATTGCATCCTACGCGCTCAATGACGCCGAAGATGCCCGTTTAACCGCCGAGTCGTTGTTTTTGTTTCAACAGGTCGGCAACTTACACGAGATTTCGCAGGCTTTCAATAACATGGGCGTGCGCGAATTGATCAATGGACATTACGAGGCCGCCCACCCCTACTTAGAAAAATCACTGCACATCCGGCGCGACCTCGGCGGCGTAGCGTCGATTGCATGGGCGCTGTTTGTGTTGACTCGGCTGTCGTACTGCGAAGGAGATTTTAACCGTGGGATTCGCTACGCCAACGAAGGATTGTCTCTGTTAACTGGCAACAGTCATGTTGAGCGTGAAGCGGAACTTCTGCTTGACCGTGCGGAGTTGTATCGCGCTTTGGGTGAGTACGCGGCGGCGCTGGAAGATTATAGTCGGGTAGATGTGCTGGCACGTCAGGTTGATAACCGAGACAACTTGCTGCACAGCCTACACCGACGCGGCGCGGTTGCGCTTGCTATGGGGGATACCGATAACGCGCTCGCATGGTTGACGCAAGCCAAAACTGAGGCCGAGGCTAAAGACGACCAAACCACTGTGCTGTCAAGTCAAGCACTATTAGCGCGTCTCAACCTAAAACAAGCGGATGTCACGGCAGCGCGAGAACAAATTGTTGCACCGGTTGACTATTTCACGGATGAAGAAGCATGGCAGATGTCTTACAGCACCGACCAATGGCAGATGTCGGGCTATGCGGTTGAGGCGCTACTGACTCAGGCAGATGTGGCGCGGATGATGGGCGATGCCGCAACCGCTAAGACCGCGCTGACTAAGGCGCTCAAGAAGGCTCAATCCATCCTGAGTCCCGCCCACCTCTTATCGGTTTCAGCCGCCTATGCTGACCTGATAGAAACCGAGCAGCCCGGTTTGGCGGCGACTCTGGCGGCACGAGTGGCGACCCATCGGGCCGGTTATGCGGTGGATAAATTGCGGGCGCGGGCGGTTTTGCTACGCGCCGCCGCCAACCCCAGCTTAGAGGCTGAATCGTTCGCCCAAGCCTGTTTAGACGGCGAAACACTCCCGATTGAGGCCGTCATCGCCCCGATGACTCAAGCGTTATTATCCGAGGCATCATGACTACCCATAAACGGCGTATCAGCACAAACTTCCCTTATGACCAGATTGATATTCCAATCAGTGGTCGTGAGGTTGATTTTACGGCGGTCAAATCACGCTTATTGGAAACAGAGGCCTATCAACAACGCCTGATTGTCTTGACGGCCATCGGCGGGACGGGTAAAACGCGCCTTGCGGCTGAACTAGCCATAAAAGTTACAAAATTTACCGACGGCGTGCTATGGGTCAATTGGCGAGACTACAACAGCCCAAACGCTACTGAATCCGATTTGACGACGCGCCTTCGTATTCATCTCAGCTTACCAGACTCCACAGAACCCGATGAGGTTTGGGCAGCCTTAGCCGAGTCGCATGTCTTGATTGTGCTAGACAATGCGGAGAGCGTCCCGTCAGCCCATCGGCCTGACATCGCCAAACGCATCCGACAATATCCCACCCTCGGCGGCTCGCGGGTTTTGATGACTTCCAGAATCGTTTGGGATGAATGCCCCTTTGCCTATGCTCGTTCCCTAGACATCTTGACCCTGACAGCCGCTGAAAAAGTCGTCCGGTCAATGGCGAATATCAATGGGACGGCTAACCTTATAGCCGGGCATGAAACGACCTTCGCAGAGAAGGCGCATCGCCACCCCTTACTCATCAAATATGCTGTCGGTTGGTTGGCGCATAAACATCATAGTTTGGCGAAAGTTTTCACGATGCTGGAAACCCATAACAATCCAGACCTTGAGGCCATGCTCAAAGATGTGTTGCACGACACCTTATTGCAAATTGAGTATGGCGACCATGAGCCGCAAGTCGTGACCGATTTCAAACGCCTGTTGGTCTGCAAAGGCGGCTTCACCGAGGACGCCGCCAACGCC
>DAOTTP010000126.1:0-7001 GCA_034437835.1 Anaerolineae bacterium
GTGGGGAGGTGAAAAAACTGTTAGGACGTTCACGGAAATATATCGAGATCGATACAGAACGAATCGAAGTAGTAAAAGAGGCTTGGAGGTTACTTTTAGAAGATCGATGGACTCTGGAAGAAATCGCTGAAACCCTTCACCAGAAAGGATATCGTCACCGCAGTGGTCGCCCATTCATTGAAGTATCCTCTACCGGACAGCGTAAGTTCAATATCAGCAGCCTATCCAATGTGTTCCATAACTGGACCTACGCGGGTTGGGTCAGCAGCAAACGCAATCAGATATTGACTAAGAGGCCGTTTGAAAATTCATCGGGCGAACAAGTCTCGCCCCTACAGGACATCCGGTGACGCGATTTTGAACACACGCCATCGGGAATTTCGTAGGGGCGACGCTTGCGCGCCCGCCGTGAATAGACAGCGAATCCACCCTGATGTCGAATATTCAAACGGTTTCTTACGGATTCTGTGTTTCTCTCATCACTCATCATTGTCTTTCTTTGCACCTAACAATCCACAAACACTCGGCCCTCAAGCCGACTTTTAACAGAGTCCACCTTGTTAGTCAGGCGAAATCTCTGATAGAATCTGCCATAACCTGCGATGTACGTGATGTCATATCGCGTTTGGGCCAATACCCACATCATGGGGAGCCGGATTGCATGGCACGGCTGTGGTAGACCCGCGTTGGTCAAGACAGACGTGACGGCAAGGTTTCCCACCTGCACCAGCAGGTTCAAACAGAGTGGCACACGGCATCGCGGGGGGTCTAATGATGCCGAAAAGAAGCGAGGCGACCAGAATTTGGTCGCCTCGCTTTCGTTATGTGATATTTGTGAGATATTTTCGGGCGGGGACGTGACCCCGCCCCTACGAACGCCGATTTTCGTAGGGGCGCACCCGCGTGTGCGCCCGCGACACCATGATCGTTATTATTCCCCGTAATTCGCGCCGAAGATTTCCGCCATCAGGCCGCCCATCCGCGCCCGATTCGGCAGTAGGACGGCGGCCCCACTCGCCGTCGTGAAACTGCTCAGATAACCATAGTCAATCACCCCACGCTTGATTTTTTCAAACGGGATGTCCTTGACATACAAAGCGACTTGTACCAGTTGCTCAAGGCTCATGTCGGTATACACATTCTGCTTGACCGACGCCCACAACCCAGACGCATTCGCCAACAGCGCCGGAATCATCTCTGGCCGGGTCGCCTTATCGCGCACGGCCATAATCACCTGCTGCTGACGCTCGGCGCGTTTGATGTCGCTGTCGCCGTGGCGTGTTCGGGCATATTTCAGCGCCGTCAGGCCATTCAAAGTCTGACGCCCCGCCGCGATATAGAACGGGTCATAGCCGTAATTCATGCTCGGATACAGCGGGTCATTGATGGTATAAGGCACATCGACATCAATCCCACCCAGCGAATCGACTATCGTCATGAACGCGGCAAAATCGACCACCAGATAATGGTTGACCCGGATTCCGAGGTTATACTGCACGGTCTCCATCGCAAGGCGTGGCCCATAGCCCGCCTGATAGAGTTCGCCCAACACCATCGGCTCATTCACGCGCCGTTCACCATACCCCGGCACGCTCACCCACATATCACGCGGGATGCTCAACATCCCAATGTCGCCAGTACGCGGGTCAAGACTCAACAGCACCATCGTATCGGTGCGGTAGCTCAGGCCGGTTTCACCCGGACGGCGGTCAATCCCCATCATGAGTACGGTCAAACGACTCTGACCGTCCCACGGCTCAAGCACAACCCGCGTCCCATCATCAAAGGTGATAGCCTGTCCACTTGCCAACAGGCCACCATCGTTGATAAATGCTACCGGCGTCGGCAGATTCAGCGCCAGTGAAGTCGCCGTTGGGACGATATTTTGCGGGGTATTGGCGGCGCGTACCAGCGCGAACAAGCCCAAACTGGTCGTGAGCGCGACGCCCAACAGGGCAACCGCAATCACAACCCACGCCCACTCCCCACCTTTACGGCGCGGGGCGGCTTGGCGCTGATTCGCCCGCTGACGTACCGCAGATTCACGGGGCGGCAACGGGGCGCTCACACGCTGCGTATTTGGCTGAGTCGGCACAGAGGTCGGAGTCGCGGGGCGCGGCACACGGATAATCTGCGGCGCTTGCGGTACGGGGTCAGTTCTCAGGGTTTCGTCGCTCGCAGGCTTAACGACACGGGCATTGAGCAGGGTGTCGTCAGCGGACGGGCGTTCATCACGCGATGGATTTTGCATAGGGGTCTCGACGCTTGGCGTGGGTGTGCCAAAACGAGTAAAATGACGAGAGAAAGTTAAAAGTTGGTGGTTATCAGTTTACAGTCTGGGTTAACGTGTGCAAATCAGCAATCAAACTGCCCACGGCAAACTGTAAACCAATCCTATAGGGGCAGTATAAGCGTGAGCGTGAATCCGCGTCAATGGCGCTTGGTATGCGACTCAGCGGCGGAAGGCCGCTGGAATATGGCAGTTGATGAGGCCATCCTCGAAGCGGTGGGCGCAGGTGATGTTCCGCCCACCCTCCGGCTCTATGCGTGGAGTCCGGCTTGCCTCTCACTGGGTTTCAGCCAAAAGTCCGCCGATGCCGACCTTGTTCGGATGGCCGTCAATGGTTGGCAGATGGTGCGCCGACCCACAGGCGGAAAAGCTATCCTCCATACCGATGAACTAACTTACTCTATTGCGCTCCCGCCTGACCACGCTCTGACGGCGCTGGGGATTGTGGACAGCTACCGTGAAATCAGCCGCGCCTTGACCTATGCGTTAGATATTTTGGGCGCGGTATCCAACAGTGAACGCCGTTCGGATGACGCCCTCAAACGCCCCGGCGCGGTATGTTTTGAAATCCCATCACACTACGAAATCACAGTAGATGGTAAAAAGCTGGTCGGTAGCGCACAGGTACGCCGTAAATCTGGCCTACTCCAACACGGTACGCTGCCATTGACTGGCGATTTATCCCGCATCTGTGACGCGCTGGTATATCCTGATGAACCGACTCGCGAAGCCGCCCGTCAGACTGTATTACAACGCGCCGTGACGCTCACTGATGCTCTCGGACGGCAGGTGACGTGGGACGAGGCCGCCGAGGTCGTCAGCGAAGGGTTTGAGGCCGTATTCGGCGTAGAACTCGTGGTATCCGGCCTGACCAGCGCCGAGTATGAACGCGCCGAAATCTTGGCGGATGAAAAACACCGTTCGCTCAGTTATCTACAGGCGCGATAACCCTCATGACGACTCCCCCGCCCCGCGCCAACCGGCAACTCCCGCTGTTCAGTCAATCGCCCTCCACCCCAGAGGACATCACGCGCACCACGCCGCTGAAAGCGACCTTTGAATTGTTCGCTCAGCGATTGACCGCAGACGGCAAATCAGACCACACGATTGTGGCGTTCGGCGCCGACCTCGATTTGTTGACCGAGTATCAAGGCGAGGCCACGCCTATTGGCGACATCGCCATCCCCGACCTCGAAGGGTTTTTCAATTGGATGGAAAATGAGCGCGATGTCTCATGCAGCCGCAAAACCTATGCGCGGCGCATGACCACGGTCAAAGCCTTTTTCCGGTGGCTACACGAAATCGGCGCATTACGGGCAGACCCTGCCAAAGGCTTAGTCCAGCGCAGCGGCCCCGCCCCGTTATCCGAGGTACTATCCCCGGCACAATTGCGCGATTGCATCGAAGCCTCACGCACGTTCACCTATAAGCGCGGCAAAGAACCGGATACCCGCCCTGAAATGTTGTTGCGCCTGCTCATGGACACCGGAATCAAAAAAAATGAGGCGATGGCGCTCACGCCGATGAGCCTGATTCTGGATGACCCTAAGCAACCGGTCTTACAAGTCCGCTTCAAAGTCCGCAATGTATTCAAAGAGCGCAACATTGACCTCGCGCCGAATTGGTTGCCGCTGTACGATGCGTATGCGCGGCAGTACGCCCCCACCGATGTGATTTTCGATTGCACCGCCCGCAATCTCGAATACGTCCTGAGCGACATCGGGGACAAAGCTGGCCTGCCGTTCAAACTCTCGTTTGAAATCAGCCGGTGGACATCCGGCCTACGCGACTTACGCGCCGGGATGACCGATGAGTATATCCGCCAGAAACTTGGCCTGAGCGATATTAGCTGGTATGAAACCGGCGGCAAACTCCGCGAACTTGACCGCCGCCTACACGAACGCGGTGAATAACATAACGATAAAGGGATTTTCCGTGATAAAACGTTTTTTCTCGCTTGAATTCACTTTCTCTAAGCGCCTATTGGGGGTTATTTTGGTCGTGGTCGGTGTGTTAGGCTGCCTCGGCCTGATTGCGTTTGACATCATCCGCCAATCTGACCAAGGAATCGGTCCCGCCCAACGCGCTGGCATGTTAATGTTAGGGGCTGCCGCGCTCATCGGTTTGACGCTCATCCCATTGGGCAAAGCAGAAGCCTGATGCAGCGCGTCCTCAAACTTTTCCACCGAGTTTTAATTGCCGTCGCGCTAATCGTGATGGTTTTCCACCTCGCGGTCTATGTCGCCTACGCCGCCAACCTGATTCCCTTCCCGTTCGACTACGATCAAGGTGAGGGATTCGAGTTATACGATACGCAGTTGTTCAGCGAATTTCAGACGCCGTATCGGGACTTAGAACCCTATCCCTATTACGCCAGCAACTACCCGCCGGTTTTTCACCTGATTGCCGTCCCGTTCGCGTGGCTGTTTGGGCCGCAATATTGGTATGGGCGCTTATTGGGAGTCCTCGGCACGCTCATCACGGCTTATGCAATTGGCTACGCGGTCTGGAAAGATGGTCAGCATCGAACAGGGCGCGGCAACTTGATTATTGGGATATTGGCAGGCTTGGCATTTTTAGCGTCCAACATCACTTACCGGCAAGGGCCGCTACTGCGCCAACAGATGAGCATGGTCATGTTCGAGACGTTGGCCGTGGTCATCTTGACCCAAGCCGAAAACTTTTTCCGCGTTACATGGCGCAAACAGCGCTTGTTCTTACTCGGATTCGGGATGTTGATTCTGGCGGGTTATACCAAGCAATTGGCCGCCTATAGCGCCATCGCCGTCCTGATTTGGCTGTTCCTCCGCAATCCGCGCCGCGCCATCGCGTGGGGGACATTGTTCGCTGCTGTCGGCGCGTTCATATTCGCCTTGCTCTATGTCAGCAGCAACGGTCAATGGTGGAAACAGGCCATCGCCGCCAACGTGAATACTATCTTCTGGCCGCAGGTCGAGGGCTTATTCCGGCTGTGGTATGGACTGCATGGGTTCTTGATTATCCCCGCCGCGCTCTTATGTCTATACGAATTATATTTCGAGCGCCTATCCCTATACGTGATTTGGTTTGGCGTGACGCTGACATTGGGCGGAATCTCATCCGGCACATGGGGCGGCGGCGACAGCTATTTTGCGACCTCGGTAGCGGGTTTATCGCTTCTGAGTGGGATTTTCTTCAGCCGCTGGCTGGCGGGTGATTTCAAATTCCCGCCCAATTATCTCACCCGCATCTTGGGGATATTAAAGCCCCTCACGCCGCTGGTAACGGCTTCCGCACTACTCATCGTGCCGCTGTTATATATCGGCTATGGTCGCGCCGTGCTGAAAATGCCGACCACCGGCGTACTCTTTGAGCCGTTGGCAAATTGGTGGGGGCTTGAACCCAACGCTCTAAACGGATTTTACGATTCGGCGGGGCGTATCGCGGGCGGCTACTCCGACATCGGTCATTTCGTCACCGCACAAGACTACGCCAACGCCGAACGTATCGCGGATTACGTCCGCAACTCCGAAAAACCTGTGTTGTCAGAGGAGGCTGGTTTCAGTTTTCGGGCGGGGCGCGATGTGGTCAGCAATCCGACTCAACTCTTAAACGTCTGGTTGCGCGGCCAATATGACGGCACAACCCTCATCAACCAGATTGACCGGCAAGAATTCGGTTATATCATCCTCCGCGCTCAGTTCTACCCGACACCGGTGTTATTGGCGATTTCCCGCGCTTATGAGACCGTGGATGTCATCCCGATGAACGGGTTTGAGTACATCATCAAAGCGCCAAAAACCGGACAATGGGGTGGCGACGACTATTATCTAAAGTGACGGGCAGCTCATCACCGCCCCTAATCGTCGTCGTTGTTGCGGCGCGGGCTGCCGCCAAAGAACCCTGCACGGCGCGAATTGGCGCGGTCAAGCCCAAGCGGACGGCGCTGTACCAAAAAGTCGCGGTCAGCCGTCATCTGAACGCTGAGGGTGTCAATCGAACGCTCCAACATTTCCAAAGACACCTCGGTATGACGTTCGCGGGCGGCTAACATGCGCGCCGCCAATGCCGCCTCGCGCACGAACGCCCCCGGCTGGCTAATCAGACGGTCAATCACCGCCAGATGGCTATTGTCCCATTGGTCGGCCATATAATGGCGCAGCATTTGTTCGGCTTGGGCGGCGTCTTGAATGGTCGGGATGACGTAAATCCGGTCAACTCGTCCGGGGCGCTTGGTGATGCGCTCATCAATCGCCTCTGGGTAATTGGTGGTGGCAATCAACAGCGACCCCTTGGGGTTATTGGGCGATTCTACGCCGTCCATCACATTCAGGATACGCGCCTTATCATCCCCGTGCAGATAGGCGTCGATTTCCTCGACGATCAGCAGAGTCGGGTAGCGTGCAGCGGCCACCGCCTGAAACGCTCGCTGAATCTTCTCAAACGATGCGCCGTCGCGGTCTGTACCGCTGACATAGACCACGATGCGCCCTTGGTCAATGCAGTGCTTGGCGAGCGCGGCGCACAACATGGTTTTGCCCGTCCCCGGCACGCCCGCCAACAACAATTTACGGAACGGCGCGAGCTTGAGCTTGCGATAGATGTCTACCCCATCTTCAAAGAAGGCGTCCACATCGCTAATCAATTGTGCCTTGAGGTCATCGGGCAAAATCACATCTTCCCACGACACATTGGGGTCAAATGAGGCGTCCATCCCGCCGATGATATACAC
>DAOTTP010000127.1:0-8530 GCA_034437835.1 Anaerolineae bacterium
CCCCCATCTTTTTAGGGGTGGATAATGCGGATATGATGGGATTAGCGGGTATGGCGCGTAGCCCCCTCATCCCCCAACCCCTTCCCCCACAAGGGGGGAAGGGGAGTCGTTCCGACTCAAAATAATCCGCTTTGTTGAGCCAGATTCTCTTTCTCCCTCAGACGATGTTGGTCGTCTAACCTATATTCCCCTCTCCATGAGGGCTAACCATTACCCCCATCTTTTTAGGGGTGGATAATGCGGATATGATGAGATTAGCGGGTATGGCGCGTAGCCCCCTCATCCCCCAACCCCTTCCCCCACAAGGGGGGAAGGGGAGTCCTTTCAACCTCGAATGATGTCTTTTGTTTGGGGTGATTCCCCTCTCCATGAGGGAGAGGGGCTAGGGGTGAGGGCTGATGGGTCGTCCCGAATCTCTCTCATAAACTTGTGGGTAATGTATAGCACTATGGAGAGGGGATTTAGGGGTGAGGTTATTCCGCGTACCCGTTCGGGTGAGATTGATGCCACTTCCACGCCGTCTCGACGATGGATTTTAGGTCGCCGTATTTTGGCGTCCAGCCCAATTCCGCCTTGATTTTGCTGCTATCGGCTACCAGCCGCGCCAAGTCTCCGGCGCGACGTTCACCGGTCTTCACTGGAATCGGGTGGCCGGTGATTTCGCGCACGGTCTCAATCGCTTCTAAGACGGAATAGCCCGTCCCGCTGCCGAGGTTATAGGTGCGGCTGCGCCCGTCGGATAGGGCTTGCAGCGCCAAAATATGCGCGTCGGCCAAGTCGGTCACATGCACATAATCGCGGATGCACGTCCCATCGGGCGTGTCGTAATCTGTGCCGAACACGTCGATATGCTCGCGCTGACCCAATGCGACTTGCAGAATCAATGGGACGAGATGGGTTTCTGGGCGATGATCCTCACCGATGATGCCGTCTATATGTGCGCCGCTGGCGTTGAAGTAGCGCAAACAGGCATAACGCAAGCCGTAAATCTTCTCCATCCACATCAGAAAGCGCTCCCCGACAAATTTGGTTTCGCCGTAGACACTGCCGGGAATCAGCGGCTCATCTTCTGGGATGGGGATGCGGGTCGGGTTGTCGTACAGGTTGGCAGTGGACGACAGGATGAAGCGGTCAACTTTATGGTCGGTCACAACCTCTAACAAGTTGGTCATAGCGAGGATGTTGTCGCGCAGATATTTGAACGGGCTTCTCATGCTCTCGCCGACTTGGATATGGCTGGCGAAGTGCATCACCCCATCGAACGGGGTTGCGCCGTCGCGTTTTTGCGCCTCGAATAAGGCGCGGAGGGCGGTCATGTCCAATAAATCGCCCTGTACAAACGTCGCGGATGGGTGGACGGCTTGCGCGTGACCCGCAATCAAGTTATCAAACACGACGGCTTGATGGCCTTGCTCAATCAAACGATAGACGACATGGCTGCCGATATAACCAGCGCCGCCGGTGACGAGGACTTTCATGGGACTCTCCTTGTAGGGACGGCATTTTTGCCGTCCATGAATATGAGGACGCCCAGAAGGGCGTCCCTACAATTTCGTTAGTTGTTGATTCGACACTGTATATCATCGATGATGAAAGATAATACACCGTCAGACCGGCTCATCACGCAGGACTCATCACTGCTTTTAAGGCGCGGCTGGGGCGTTGAGCGTGATGCCGGGGACTTGTATCACTGCCTGATAGGTTAATTCGTCTTGCTGAATCTGAAGGTTTGACCCCGATGAGCGCAACATATCCCATAGCGCCACCACGCCTTGGCCTTTCAGCCATTGACGCTCACCATCCGCCAGCGCCGGGAGGTCTATGCCGGTAGCGGTTGCTTGCCATGTCAGGGCGGGCTGGTCGGGATTATAAGTCACGGTTCTGACCGAAACCCACGCCCCGTCCTCTGGCACGAATTCGGCGGGCGCGACGCTGACGGCGTGGCAACGCTCAACCACATCCGCATAATAACCCTCATCCCAACCAGCCAGCGAATCAAAGGTGAAACTTTGGCCGTTAATCGAAATACTGAGGAGTTCATACACAGGCGGCAGAAGTTCTGCGGAGGTATCTGCGATGCCGGAAGTCTGGCTGAAAAGTTGCTGATTTAGCGTCAGGTCTTCGACAAAGGTGCGGATGGCCTCGTCTGGGACTTTATCGACGGCCACCAGCGTGCCGTTTTCTGCCCCCGGCAACAGGTAAATCATGCTGTTATCGCCAAAAATGGTACAGTCTGGAACATCGCCCAGCCGGAGGAACGACGTTGTATCTCCGCCGGTTTGTTGCGCCCGAAAAACGATAGTAGTCGGCGACCTATCCCACTCAATCAGGCCGACCAAATCGGGGCGGGTCAATGTCCCATCACCGTTTGGCGTAGACGGGTTGGGGGTGGGTTGACAGGCGGCCAGCGTGAACAAGATGACCAACAGGGTTAAGAGACCGATTAAGTGCCAAACGCGCTCATGTACGAACCTAACTTCACCACGCATCACGCATCCCCGTCACTAAAAAAAGACACACCGAAAGTATAGCATCACCTAAGCGTTACCAGTGGCCTCTTGAATCTACAGAAATCTATGTGTTATGCTTAATAGTGACATTTAAGCAACCTTCGGGGTGGGGTGAAATTCCCAACCGGCGGTGATGTGGGGCGACCAGCGCGCCCCCTCAGCCCGCGACCCGGGTACAGCCCGCAAGCTGTATTCCGGCTGACATCGGTGAGAAACCGAGGCCGACGGTAAAGTCCGGATGGGAGAAGGTGAACGACGGGGCGCACCTGCGCGGCTTGTTCGTTTGTGCTTATGCTGACACGAACGCGACGCCGTTTTCGGCGCGTCGCGGCGTGGATGGCGTTGGGCGATAGGGGTGTACCCCTGTCACCTTCGCTTGGCATACGCGACTCCCATCGTCCTAGACATTCCCCGCCCTGTTAGGTTGCGATTAACGACAGGGCGTTTGATTCCCATGCACATCCCAATCCCCGGCGCTCGCGCCATCGGCCACATCACCCGCAATGCAGGCCGCCGCCTCCGTCAACGGTGGGTACGCCGTTATTCCGGCCTGTTCACCATAGGGTTTTTGTTGGCGGCGTGGCACTTGCTGGTGGCCTATGAGGTGTTGCCGCCCTATCAATTGCCCGCCCCTAGCGCGGTCTGGGCGGAATTCATGGATTGGCTGGTATCGGGCAAAATCTGGCCGCACATCACCATCACCTTGCAAGAGGTCTTGATTGGTCTAACCGTCGGGGTGAGCGCCGCGCTGGTGTTGGGCTATTGCATCGCCCATAGCCAAGTGCTGGACGATTTGCTCTCGCCGATTGTGGTGGCCTTCCAATCGACGCCGGTAGTCGCGTATGCGCCGCTGTTGGTGATTTGGTTTCCGGGCATCGCCTCGAAAATCGTCACCAGTAGCCTGATTGTGTTCTTGCCGATGTTGATGAGTACCGTGGTCGGCATCCGTACTGTGCCGGACGATTTGCTCGATTTGATGCGCGTCTCGCAGGCGTCTCGCTGGCAAACCTTCATCAAGTTAGAAATCCCCGCCGCGATGCCGGTCTTATTGGCCGGACTCAAGACGGCGGCGACTCTGTCGGTGATTGGCGCGGTGGTCGGGGAACTCATCAATGGGAACGCGGGGCTGGGGCATCTGGTACGGTTGGGGTTATCGCAATATGACATCCCTCTGGTGTTCGTCGCGGTGATTTTGCTGGCCTCTGTCGCCTTGTCGCTGTACCGCATCGTCGCGCTGATTGAGCGCCGCCTGTTGCGCTGGCAACAGTATTAACGTTGTGTCTTCCGTCAGGATGGTAACGCTCGTTTAAGGGGGTGTTGATAGACCATCCGGCGATAACTTTTTTCCGTGTTTTCACTCTAGGAGTTGTACCACCGTGAATCGTTCCCGTTTTTCCGTCCTACTTGTGCTACTCATCGGGCTAGTCGGCTTCGCTGGCGCACAAGACACCGCCCTCACGCCGCTGCCGTTTTTCGCCTCGTATATCCCCAATATCCAATTCGCCCCGCTATATATGGCCGCTGAGGAAGGATATTTCTCTGACGCTGGGTTTGAACTGCAAATCGAACATGGCGATGAAAACGTCGGCGTGATTCAGGTCGCGCAAGGTGAACCGCGCTATGGTCTCATCAGCGGCGAACAAGTTCTATTGGCACGCAACGGCGGTATCCCGGTTCAATTCGTCTATGCGTGGTTCCAGAAGTACCCGATTGCCGTGGTGGTGCAAGAAGGCATCCCGTTCGATGAACCCGCCGACCTTGCTGGGTTGAAGGTGGGCGTTCCGGGGCCGTTCGGCGCGAACTATACCGCGCTGGTCGCCTTGCTCGGCTTGGGCAACCTGACCGATGCCGACATCCAGATGGAATCGATTGGCTATGTTGCGCCGGATGTGTTCTGCGCGGGCGGCGTGCAGGCGTCCATCGTGTATAGCAACAATGAACCGCTGGAGATTCAGCGCCGTATCGACGCGGGCGAGTGCGGCGACATCAGCGGAATCACCGTGTATCAGGTGGCTGATGTCGCGCCGATGGTGTCTAACGGCATCGTCATCAGTGAAGATACCGCCGCCAATTTCCCAGAGGAAGTCGCCGCCGTCGTCTCGGCCTTCGACGCTGGTCTACGCGGCTCAATTCTCAACCCCGCACAAGCCTATCTGCACAGCCTGAAATATGTCGAGAATCTACCGGCCTCAGAGGAATTCGTCGCGGTGCTGGAAGCCCTGTCTGCTGACGCCGAAACCGCCTTTGGGACGCCGGAAGCCCGCGCCGAATCGCTGGCTGCGCTCAAGGAACAATTCGGCGGGACGGAAGTCGGTCAATTTGAAGTCCTCATCGCTACTCTGCCGTTCTGGGAAGGCGATACGATGGGCGTCACCACCCCTGAGCAATGGACTCTGACCCGTGATGTGTTGGCGCAGTTGGACAGCGTCCCGGCGGATTTCGATATCACGACGGCTTATCGCAATGACTTCGTGCCGGTTCAGCCGGAAAGCGCCGAGTAACCTCTCATGCTGAAATTCAACGCCCTCAGTGTCGCCTTCACTATGCCGGATGGCGAGAAATTCCGTGCGCTCGGCCCGATTGACTTGACCATCGAGGCCAGACAGTTCGTGTGCATCGTCGGGCCGTCTGGCTGCGGCAAATCCACGCTGATTAAGGTCGTGGCGGGCTTGCAGAAGGCGACACAGGGGAGCGTTGTGCTGGGCGATGTGCCGATTAAATCGCCATCGCCCCGCGTGGGTTTGATGTTCCAAGACGCCAACCTGATGCCGTGGCGTACCGTGCGCGATAATGTCGCGTTGTCGTTGGAGTTGGCGGGTGTCCGGCGCGATACTCGCTATGGCGTCGTTGATGAGATGTTGGGGGCGCTAGGGCTGCAAGAATTCGCAGACGCCTACCCCGGCGGCCTCAGCGGTGGGATGGCGCAGCGGGTCGCCTTAGGGCGCGTCCTCAGCCAAAGGCCGGAAGTCTTATTGCTGGATGAGCCGTTCGGCGCGTTGGATGCCATGACCCGTGAGCAAATCAGCTTCGATTTGCTTACGGCGTGGCGGCGCAACCAGCAAACCGCCTTAATGGTGACACATGATATTAACGAGGCGGTGATGCTCAGTGACCGTATCCTCGTCCTCAGCCGCCGTCCCGGGCGGGTGATTGCGGACATCAGGGTTGATTTGCAGCGCCCGCGCCAACCGGAGATGACTTTCACCCCTGAATTTGGGGCATTCGCACGGGCGGTACGCGAGGCCATCAACAGCGGCTAAATTTTCATCACCTGCGACTCATGACCGCCTCTCAACGTAAATGGTACAATATAGGCCTATTTGAACCTGTTTACCGAGAGGGGTAGTTCCCGTGCGTTCTCTGTGGATTGTATTGTGTATCGCTTTGGCGTTGGTTGGGTGTCAGCCCGCCGCGCCGGAATCGGAAGAAGCGCCCGACCCCCTAACCCTCTTAAATCTGGCCGCCGAGCATATCCGCGCTGTAGATACTTTTCGCCTCGCGGTGGATATGGCCGGCCTGCCGCACCTCTTTTATGCTGAATTGGGCGATGATGGCTTGGTGAGCGCCCAATTTTTACAAGCGCGGGCGCAGTATGTCTCACCGGATATTTTCACTGGCAAGGTGCGGATTAGATATATCGTCCCGATTGATGTCGAGGTGTATGCCAACGGCACAGAGCAATCCTACCGATTGGGTAATTTGGCGTGGATTAAGGGGCAGTTCGCCCCAGAATTCACCCCGTCAATGTTGCTGGCTGGGGATACCGGCTTTCAAGCCGCGCTCACAACCATGAAAGACCTCACTTATATCGGGCGTGAGACGCTTGAGGACGGCCAGCCAGTGCATCACCTGACGGGGCGGGCTAACGGGTCGCAGATTTCATCGCTGGTGGTCGGCCTCATCAACACCCAAGACGATTTGCCGTTGGATGTCTATGTCCATACCGAGACGAATTATCCGGTGCGCCTGCTGATGCACTTGCCCAACGGCGAGGGCGAAAGCACCTTCACGATTGATGTATACGATATCAACGAACCCGCCGACCCCATAACCCTCCCGACAACGGAGGAGTCATGAGCGCGGTTGCCCCGACAAACCCGACGGAGCGCAAACATAATCTGTGGCTGATTCTAGCGTTGGTATGCGTGCCGGTGTTCATCGGCGCGTTAGACCTGACCATCGTCTCGGCCTTCCTCCCAGATTTAATCCTCAGCTTGAATCTCCCGCTGCAAACCGGCCTCGACGACGCTGCGTGGATTGTCAGCGGTTATCTGTTGGCGTATGCCGTCAGCATGACCTTCATGGGGCGCGTCAGCGACCTGTGGGGGCGGCGGACGGTTTATATCATCTGTCTGGTCGTGTTCATCATCGGGTCGGTGATTGTCGCATCGGCGGATGGCATCTTGACCGAGTGGGCGTATGGCATGATGCGGCGGATGGGCGAACGCCCAGATAAGGCGTATGTCACGCTGGCCGTGATTATCTTTGGGCGGGTGGTGCAAGCATTGGGCGCGGGCGCGCTCGTGCCGGTCAGCCTCGCCTTAGTCGCAGACTTATTCCCCGCCAATCGCCGCGCCCGCCCGTTGGGCATCATTGGCGCGGTGGATACATTGGGCTGGGTGTTGGGACACCTGTACGGCGGGATTTTCGTCCAATACTTGCCGTGGCAAGATTTATTCTGGCTGAATGTGCCGCTGACTCTGGGCGCATTGGCTTTGACATTATGGGCGCTGCGCGGGGTGGTTGAGGTGCGCCATAAAGGACGATTCGACGCGGTTGGCGCGGTCTTAATCGTCTTGGCGCTGACCGGCTTAACGTTGGGCTTGGGCGCAAATATCGATGTCGGGACATCGGTTTCGGGGTTTGAGGAATTATCGCCTTTGCCGCCGTATGCGCTACCGGTCTTATTGGGCGCAGCTGCCTCGTTCATCCTGTTTTTACTGGTCGAATCTCGTGTGAAAGAACCGCTGGTCAACCTCAAGTTGTTTTTGCGACGTGGGGTAGGGGCGGGCGCGTTGACCAATCTGCTGGTTGGGTATGTGTTGTTCGCCGGATTGGTGTTCGTGCCGATTCTGGTCAATATCACGGCGCTTGACCTCTCAAGCACCAAAGAGACCGCGCTTCAGGTCGGGATTATGCTGTCGGCGTTGACGATTCCGATGGCGGTGGCGGCGGTGGGCGGCGGCTGGCTGAGTGAGCGAATCGGCGTCCGCAGCACGACTCTGATTGGGTTGGCGCTGGCGGCGATTGGTTTCTTCTGGGTGTCGCAGACATGGGTCGTGGGAATCTCGGATTGGTTGGTAGCGGCGCAGATGTTGGTGGCTGGGACGGGCATCGGCCTGACATTCTCGCCCATCAGCGCGTCGGTGATTAATGCCGCCCATGAAGATGAGCGTGGCGTGGCCTCGGCGCTGGTGATTGTGCTGCGGCTGGTCGGGATGACGCTCTCGGTCTCGACCCTGACGACTCTCGCGCTCAACCGCGTTAACAACCTTGCGGCGGCATCGTCGATGGGCGGCACACTAGACCCGCTGCAACTGGCCGAACAATATGGGTCTATTACAGTAGGGGTGTTGGCGGAATTGGGGTTGATGGTGGCCGTGTTGTGCGCCCTCGCCTTAATCCCAGCCTTTTTCCTCCCCAATGACCGGATGAAAGGCGAGTGATGAGTCTTTAGTGATGAGTGATGAGAAGTCATGCAGTTGAATTGACTCACGTAATTTCTCATCACTTTCAACGCATCACGCATCACTTAGAGGCCGTTTGAAAATTCATCGGGCGGACAAGTCTCGCCCCTACAGGACATCCGGTGACGCGATTTTGAACACACGTCATCGAAAATTTCGTAGGGGCGACGCTTGTGTGCGCACCGTCAATAAACAGCGAATCTAGTCTCAATATCTTCGCCAAAACGGACACGTCAGTGCCGTGTCCCTACGAAAACAGGGTATTCGTAGGGACAATGCCCGCGTTGTCCGCCCTGATAGATGGGTAATGGTCAAAATTGGCGAAGGTATTGA
>DAOTTP010000128.1:0-31569 GCA_034437835.1 Anaerolineae bacterium
GGGCTAATCCATTTGCAACGAATGATAAAGCTTTGTGAGATTCACAATCAAAATGAGCATAAATTGGGCATCTTACGCCTAATTAAAAATATTCAACTTGAGCAGGGTGATACGCAAGCCGCGCTAGAGACCTATCGCCAAATTAACGAGTTCATCAACAACACGTTATTAGGGGAAGTCGAAACGCGATTATCCATTTTGCGCGCCGTCAATGAGGTCGAAAGCGCGTGGACGCAAGTCAAGTTTGAGCGTGAACGCGCCGAGCGACTCCAACACCAAATCAACCTTCAACGTGAGATGGAAGAACAACATCTCTTAGCCGAACGTCACCGCATGACCGCCGAACATCAGCGCGAGATACTCAAACGCAAAGAATCCATCATCTTGAGGCTCTCCCACGAGATTCGCAACCCGCTGACCGTGATTTCCGCCGCCAATGAATTAATTCAACGCTATCACGCCCGCATGAACCCTGAACAAATCGTCAATCACACCACGCAAATCGACGAGCAAGTCCGGCGCATAGCTACGCTCCTCAATGAGGTGTTGACGGCTATCACACTCGATCAACCGCCGGAATTGTGAAAACGACGGCCTAAGGTTGATAAAACAGCGGGTTTTGCGAGGGCGTGCCGTAGAACGGCGTCAACAACTCAATTTCAAGTTCGGTTGCACCCGCCACCGTCTCGTTAGCCTCCCCGACCAAACTTGGGGAAACTGGCAAGCCGCTGCACTCTGCAATGACCAAATCACGATATAGCCAGCCAAACCCGGTCAGATACGGGATGCGATACCATTTCGCGTTGTCCGTGATGCCGACGAGATAGACTTGCTGGTCGTCATCTAGCGCCCCAACGACGGGATAATCCAACGCCGCGCCACGCCGTAGACGCAACCCCTCAGAGCCACCCGTCATGATGACGCCGCGACAGTCAATCACCCGCGCCAACAATTCGACAGCATGATACGGCGATTCCAACGCAAGCGACGCCTCATTATAAAGCGGCATCCAGCCCGTCCCAGCGGCCACTTCTACCCCGTCAGGATGGGAGTCGCTTGTGACCAGCGCCGTCCCAACCGCGCTAATGACCGTCTCGAAACGACCCGGCAGCCCCCAGACAATAAAATGCTCGGACGGCGTGACGACAGTCAGTGCAGGCGTCACCAGTCGATATTCCCAATCTGCCGCGTCGCTACTGAAGGTCTGGACGGCAATCCCATTCAATATGCCTTCTAAACGAAAACGCCCGCCATCCAACCCCGCAAACGCCGTCAGTTCATAGCGACTATCTGGGAGCAGGTACAGGGCGTTAACATCTGGGAAAGCAATCAGCGCCCGCCCGTTGACTTCCGTCATGAGTTGGTCGCCCACGCCAAACGGCGCAATCGCCCCAACCGGTAACGGCAAAGGGTTGATCGCGCCCGCCCGCAATAGGGTGACGCCCTCGCCCACCACGGTGACCACCGCCGAGAGTTCAGTCGTCTGGGCGTGTGCGCCTATCATCATCGTTAAGCAAAACACCCAGAGTAGTAGCAGGCTCAACCGTTGTTTCATCACCATTGCTCCCATCCGTTCGTTCGCCCATTCATCGTAACGAGAATCATATAATAGAGGCTGGCTAAAAACAGCGTGCGTTCAGCACCCCGCAGCCCTACGCCGCGTTATTTCTCCGGCAACGTGAAGTAGAAGGTGCTTCCCTTACCCTCAACGCTGGTGAAACCCACCGTCCCGTTGTGCGATTCGATGACCCCCTTGACCAGACTCAAGCCCAAGCCTGTGCCGGGGATATGCAGCGTCCCTTCCGCTTTAGCGCGATAGAACTCGCTGAAGATTTTGCTCTGCGCCTTGACCGGGATGCCGTAGCCGGTGTCCTCGACCTCAAAACGGACGGTCTTACCATCGGCGGTCAGGCGAACCGTCACTTGCCCGCCATCCGGTGTATATTTGATGGCGTTGCCGACAAAGTTATTGATGGCCTGCGATAACTGTGCAGCATCTGCATGAACAGTGATGGCGGAATCTGGGATGACCAACTCCAAGTTCTGCTGCTTTTGAATCAGATCGGGTTGGTTGCGGGCGCAGACTTCTTGCACCATCTGCGACAGATTGATGTTACTCAACATCAATTTGCCAGAACGCATCCGCTCAAGGTTGAGGATGTCGTCGATAATCCGCAGCATCTCATCGCCCGCATCGCTGACGAATTGCAGATACTTTCGGTCACGCTCATCTAAGGTGGTCGAGAGCATGAAAATCAAATCGACAAACCCCTTGATACGCGCCAGCGGATTCTTGAGGTCATGCGAGGCGATTCGCAACATCCGCGTCTTGAGGTTGCTCAAGTCAACCAACGCCGTCACATCGCTGATGATGACCGTCCACAGGTCATAGGCCTTCAGCGGCGCAATCACCAGACGGACAAAATGCCTGCCCAATTTCATCTCATCGAGCGTGAACAACGTCTTAGCGCCAATCCCGTTCTGAATCTGATCTTCCATCTCTTGTTTGTTCGAGATGAGCGAGATCAATTCGGGGAGAGACTTGCCGCGTATATCGGCCAGATTCATCTCTAATAGGCGAGCGAGGTCTTGATTGCACTGCACAATCCGCCCCTTACCGTCTAATATCGCAATCCCTGCTGGTGATTCTGAAAACACCGAATCGAGCAGTAGTTTTTGGCGGCCAACCTCGTCATACAACAGCATATTGTCGATATGCGGCGCGAGTTTTTCGACCAATTCTTGTAACAGCACGCCGGTTGTGCCGTCCAACTGCGCCCCGTGTGAGGGTTTCAGCATCAAGATACCTTGTTGCCGCCCTTGCCAGAGAAATGGGAAAGCCATCACGAGATGGTGATGGTAGGTGCTACTATCTGGGGATGCCGCCGGGCCAACCACGCGCTTCTCACCCCGCCGGAAACGCATCCAACGGTCACTGCCGACGCTATCCACAATATATAAGGTCGCCGTGCTGCCGGGGGCGATTTTGCCCACATCCTCTAAGATATATTCCGCCGCTTGGTCAATCTGTAAGCGCTGCTCCGCGATACGGTGCAAACTGCTCAAGAGGAACTCGGTCTGTTTACGCTGGAGGGTTTCTAGCGTGATGTCGATTCCGATAGAGGCGACCACCGGGACGCCCAGCGCCAGTAACGTATCGAACAGTGAAATCATCACAAAACTGGTGGTGAATACCGCCGAGGTGACGACCAGCCACCCCACCACCAGCGCCAGCGCAATCCCTAATTTGAGATACCAACGCGGCAGGGCGTATAACAAGCCAGCCGCTACCGACAACAGCGCGATTAGCGCACCTTCCAGCACAATATCCAGCGACGTGATGAATTTCGGGTTGGCTTGGACGAGGTTTTCGATGGCGTTGGCCTGAATCTCAATCCCGGCCATCAGGCTGCCGCTGGATGACGACGGCACGATATATTGGTCAAGCGTGCCAGTTGTATTCATCAGGCCGAGCAGCACGATTTTGCCATCAAATATCGAAGCGTCTACTTTACCATCCAGCACATCCACCAACGAGACGACGGCGAACGCCCCGTTATTGCCTTGCGCGGGGGGGGCGAAATAATACGGTTGCCACAGCCCCCACTCATCTACTGGCAGACGGCGCTCCCCGCTCATCAAAAGTAAGTCCGAGCCATCAAAGCTCAGGACTTGTGAGGCGGCGCTGGCGGGGATACGCAAATACGCCAAGTACGTCGCGAGGCTGAACGACAGCCCGTTCTGACCGTCGATTTCAACCAATGACGGTTGCCGACGGATCACCCCGTCGATGTCTGGGAGGGTATTGGTGAAGCCGTGATAATCGGCCAGCGCGTTCAATGTCGGGCTGATGCCCAGAGCCAGCGCGAACGGCAACACCCCCGCCCCCTCGCGCAAAATGGCCGTCGTCGTGACTCCTGCATCGGCCAACACAATCCGGGTGCGGGCGTCGCTCTGACGTAGCCGCCCGAATGCCTCTGCAACCGCTGCATCGTCCGGCTCAGATTCGCTCAACAACAGGTCGAGCGCCAGCACCCGTGCGCCGGTCTCGCTCATGAAATCTGCGAGGTCGGCATACACTTGGCGCGGCCAATCCGCCGGGGTGCGACCATAGCGCCGCAGACTGGAATCGTCCGCCGCAATAATCACCACCGTGCCACTGGTCGCGGCGGGCGCATAATAGATGTCGTTCAGTCGCAGGCGTAACGCCATGAACACGCCGCCGCGCCATATCAGCAACAGCGCCAACGCAATCACAGCGCCCGCCAACAGCATATACAGTAGTCGTGAAGACCGCCAAACCGCGCCGCCCCGATTCATATGCCTATCCCTATCGCTCCCAATAGTTTGGGGGAGACCTAGCGTCACGGGACGACAGGCGTCGCGGTGACTTCAATCGCCTCATCGGGCGTGGCCGTCACTTCAACGCTTATGCCATCTTCCGTATGGGTATCTGGGAAGACGCGCAACCCCGCGCAACCGGTTTGGATGCTGACCGTGCGCGACAAAATCCAGCCGTAGACATCGCCAAACATGATGCGATACCAGCCGCCGGTCTCATTCACGCCGTAGAACAGGCCGACGTCCTCAGCGAAAATCGTCCCCAACAGTGTCGAGGTGCGCGACGGGCCGCCACGGACGTTCAGGCTGACATCATCCGGCGTGGTGACAGTCGTGCTGCAACCATCAATCGCGGAATCCAAAGCGGCGAACGTGCTGGCGCGTACCACCTCACTGAGAGGGTCGCCTACCGCCGCACGGATGCCGAACTCCAACGGGACATCGGCGGTGCTATCGCTGGTTGCGGCGGCGACAGTGCCTTCCTTGACCAACATGGCCGAGCGCCCGTCCGATTCGACCCGGATAGCGAACTCTGTCCCACGCGCCGCAAGCGTCATCCCCGGCGTCTGCACATCATAAGATGAATCCGCACCCAAGACGCGCTTGAGCCGGTGTAGCGCCTGACCCGCAAGCACCTCAACCAATAGGTTGAAATCTTCGGCGTCGACGGTGAATGCGACAATGCGATATTCGGTCTCCGGCTCCAAGACCACATCCGTACCATCAGAAAAGAACGTGATGCGTGCCGAGCCAACCGCGTCGGTGCGGATAATATCCCCCACCCCGACAATCGCCTCTACCGCCACCGCAATCGGGTTGCCGGTATTGACGCGCTGAACCGTCACCCCGGGTTCTAATACCTCTAATGAGGCGGCAAATTCATCTTGGGCAGCCGAAATCATCGCCAACGACAGCAGCACAACCAGACCGATTGCGGTCAACAGCGCTTTATACTTCATCGTATTTCCCTGCTTTCTGTTATTGACCTACCATTGTAAGCAAATCCCCCCAACTAATACAGCGGTTTATTTCGCTATTTTAATTGAACCAAATTATTTAGTGGACGAATGGCGCTAATCTCACGGAATCGGCCATGTGATATGCGTATATGACCCCTCGCCAATCGCGGTCTCGTTATGCAGAGTCGCCCCGATTTGCTCGGCACGCTCTCTCATAATCCGCAGGCCGTGATGGTCTGGCGGCACATCGTTCAGGTCAAAGCCAATCCCATCATCCGCGACGATCAATTCTATCGCCTCATCCAGATAATGTAACCCAATACGGATTTCCCGCGCTCGGGCATGTTTGTAACTGTTTGTTAAGATTTCTTGCATCAATCGGTAGAAGTGGTGATGAACTTCCGGCGTGAGTGGGATTGGGTTGCCGAGGATTTCTAACATGATCAGGCCGCTAGAGCGTCCGCGCATCCCACTGACCAGATTCCCCAACAATTCTGGCAATGGGATGCTGACAATCGCCTGTGGGCGCAATTCGATCAGTAGCGCCCGCATTTCCGCCAGTGCGCTGCGATTCAGGTGCGCCAACCGTTCCAGTTCGACCCGCAATTGCACGTCGTCTACATCGGTCATGTGCGTTAGCGAGTCGGCCATGACGCTGGCCGAGAATAGCGTCTGGCTGACGACATCGTGCAATTCTCGCGCCAGCCGTTGACGCTCCTCCAACGCGGCCAGCTCTAACCCTTGCTGAACCGCCCGCGCTTGTTGCACGGTATAGCGGATGGCGCGCTCTAAGAGGGATGTGTTCAACTCCGACTTGTTCAGATAGTCCAACGCCCCGGCATCCATGACCGACAAATCAATATCTTGGCTGCCATATCCGGTCAGCACGATGACCGGCAGGATAATCCGTTCGGCCTTGAAGTAATTCAACACATCCAGCGCGTTATGACTGCCCAACTGGTAATCCAACAGGCAAATGTCAAACGTATTGAAGCGCAACAAGCGGATGGCCTCGACCAGCGAGGCGGCCCACATCAACTCCGCCCGGAACGTCTGTGATTGCGACAGATAGCCTTCAATCAGATAGCGTTGCGGCTCGGCATCATCAATCAATAATACATGAACGGTGTCCATAGGTTCACCCGGCGCAACCCTCAATCCCCAATGCCGCACAGTATAGCGCGAAACCGGTCAGCGCACCGAGAATATAGGACAATTGGTTAGAAGCCTACAAACCTTCTTTTCATCTGGGATTACGTCAGCTTACAGTGACATAAATGCTACTGGTACTTCAAACCGGCTTGATGATTGAGAACTGTTAACAAACTCGCATAGAAAATTTTGAAAACTGGTTATATAATCACATTGAATAACGAGGCGTACTAAAGTCCCTAATCCTTTATTTGGGTCATTACGCTGAATGTTACGTTCTGCACTCGTCAACATTGTATCTATGGAGAGCATCATGATCGGACGAACTATCGTCAGTCCGGCCAGACGCGCCATATCCCGCTATGGGATAGTCGCGTTTTTGGCATTTATGTTAGTAGTGCTGGTCACGCCAGCATTCGCCGCAGCAAATATCGTTCTGAGTCCTCTTTCTGTTTCCGTGACAGAAGGCGGGACGCCTCAAACCTATACAATGACGTTAGAGGATGTACCTAATCCTTTGATTGAGGTTAGAGCGATCACTGCCAATAGTGAATGCCAAGTCAGTAACGCTTTTGCTGGGCCTTATGGCTCTACGGCAGACTTTATCATTACCAGCATAAGTCCGGTCACAGTCTACGTCCTTGCATTTGACGACCCGATTGATGAAAACACCGTATCTTGCAATATCGCTAACAACATCATAGTAGGAGACGGAAATTATACTATCGGCGCATTGGACTTCGTAGTCGGCACTGTTTTTGACAACGATACCGCTGGCTTGGTGATTACTGATAATCCAATGGTGTTGGATGAAGGGGTTGGTAACGACACCTTCTCAGTCGCATTGGCTACTCAACCTACTCTAGCTGTCGATGTTACCTTATCGACAAGTGATAGCCAGACATCCTTCCCAGTAACCCTGAACTTCACGACGAGTAACTGGGCTACGCCTCAAACAGTCACAGTCACGGCTGTAGACGATGGTGTGGTTGAAGGCAATCACACAGGTGTTATCAACCTTACCACATCCAGCCTTGACATCTTCTATAGTGGTAAGACCGGCACGGCTTCGGCAAATATCACCGACAACGACACTGCGACAATTGTCTTCGTCGATGCTGTTCGTAATGAGAATGAACCGGGAGCTAACCCAAGAACGACTCTGGCACAAATTCAATATAATGCTGGAGCAAGTTCACTGGCGACTGCATTGGCAGTACCCATTGTTGCAACTCCTAGTAGTGGAAACCCAGCGACAAACGCAGCTGACTACAGTCAAACCACGCTGAGTATTACATTCCCATCGAACTCAGCAAACAACTCAACGCAACAAATCGACTTCAGTGTCATTAATGACATTATCACAGAGCCAACTGAACAATTTACATTCAGTTTTGGCACGCCAACGGCAAGTATCACCAATATGCTGACGCAAATCACCAGCAGTGATACGGTTCCTGTCAATATCATTGACGATGACCTAGCCAGTGCAGGGATTACCATTACCTCTAGTGGGCCTCCTTACTCAGTCGCAGAAGGTAGCGCTAGTTCGGCGAATACGATTGTTTATACAATCACACTCAACACCATTCCGAATGCGCCTGTGGTCATCACTTTGAACAATGTTGATGACGATTGCCGTATTAGCACAGGAGGCCCCTATTTACAGGCTCCCCAGACGGTAACAATCTCACCTGCTGGTCCTTACACTGCTATCATCCGCCTACGTGCATTTGACGACCTGATTGTTGAAGGTCTTCACACCTGCACCATCACCCACTCAGCAGTCGGCGGCGGATATACCGGCGTCAGCATCGCGAATGTCGTGGGTACTGTTACCGACAACGACATCCCGGGCTTGGTCGTCACCAGTTCGCCGGTGACGATTAGCGAAGGCGGCGGTTCGGCCAACTTCAATGTCCGTTTGGCGACACAACCATTGGCTGATGTCACCGTCGCCATCAGCACGATTGACGGCCAAACCACGGCAGTCTCAGCGATTGGCGGCCTTGTCTTCCTGACCTTCACCCCGGCCAACTGGAATATCAACCAAGGTGTAGCGGTCACGGCTGTAGATGATGGCATTGTCGAAGCCAACCCGCATCCCGGCAGTATTATCCTCGACCCCGCCAGCGGTGGCGACAGCAATTACAACGCGCTACCCAATGGTTCAGGCGCAGCCAACATCACCGATAACGACCTTGCAACGGTGGTTGTCACAGGTAGTCCGCTCGCATTGGATGAAGCCGTCTCCATTGGCCTGAGCTATACCCTGAACCTCGGTGTCGCTTCCGGCATTACTGCCACCACCGACATCACCACTGATGCCGACTGCCGCATCAGTACGACCAGCAACACCGGCCCATGGGTTACAAGCCTGACGGGTGTCACGCTGTCTGGTAGCACCGATACCACAGTGTTTGTCCGCGCTTATAACGACAAGATTGTAGAAGGCGCACATACCTGCATCATCACCCATACCAATACCGTTAGCGCTACTGGTGGGGCGAATAACCGCCCGATTGGTAATGTTACAGGTAACGTCGCTGACAACGACAGCGCGAGCTATCAATATGGTGCAGCAACGACTTCGGCAGTAGAAAACGCCGGTACTCAAGCTATTGCGTTTAGCCTCAGCTTCCTTCAAAACGGTGAAGATGGTGCGGAGACGCCCTCACTAGAGACCGCAATCTCTGTGCCAGTCACTATCGGTGGCACGGCCACCGGCGGCGGTGTTGACTACACTAACTACCCTGCAACCCTAAATATCGACACCAGTGGCACTGTCACAACGACATCAAGCGTTACCGGTATCGTTGATGACAGAATCGTTGAAGGCAGCGAAACCGTCATCTTGACACTAGGCGCTGAAACCGGCGGCACGGCAGCCCAACAAGCCGCCATTACGCTCGGCGGACAGAGCGGCCACACCTTCACGCTCACCGACAACGACATCTTGACCTATCGCTTCGTTGCGGGCTCCGGCAGTGGTTCAGAAGCCATTACTCCCGGTACAGGGTCGGTTCAATTGGTCTTCACTACGGTGGGTTCTGGCTCACAAGATATTGCCTCGGCCTTCACCGTAGGTTACACGGTTGGCGGCGGCACGGCCATCGGCGGCGGCGTAGACTATACGCTCGCCAATGGCTCAGTCAGCTTCTCACCGGGCGGCCCATTCACTCAGTCGGTCAACGCAGTCATCATCAACGACTCGATTGATGAGGCTGATGAGACCGTGGTTGTCACACTAGCCGCGAACGAGAGCGGGACAACGGGAAGTTATGATGCTGCTATCACCGCCGATGGCGCAAACCAATCCTTCACCTACACCATCCTCGACAATGATGCCGCAGGCGGTAGTAGCGGCACGGGTAGCGGCGTCGGTAATGGTAGCGTCAGCAACCCGTATATTGTGAATGAGCAAGGGACAACCACCAACACCTTCACCTACACCCTGACCAGTCAACCCACTGCTGACGTGATTACGACCTTCACAACGAACGGTCAAACTGAAATCAGAGTTAACGGCAGTCTATTCGCCGCATCTGGCACATTCACCTTCACCAGCGGTAACTGGAACACGGGCGTCGTCATCGTCGTCCGCGCCATTGACGACGCGGTATATGAAGGCGGCGTCGGCACGTTCCATGCTGGCGACATCACGGTTGACTTCGACAACGCCAGCGCAGACCTCATCTACGCTGGACTGCCGAACCAAACGTTGCGTGTCAATGTCGAGGACAACGAGCTGCCACCGACGATCGTGGTCACCGGCCCTGTGACCGTGACCGAAGGCGGCGCAACCTCGAGCTTCAACGTCTCGTTGAGCGCTAATAACGCCAGCGCTGTGACCGTGAACATCAGCAACGGTCCTGATACCAACACCGTCACCACCGTGACCTTCCTCTCCGGGATGGGTCTCATCCCGCAATCTGTCATCGTCACAGCCTTCAATGATTTCTTCGTGGAAGGGACTGAAAACACGACCATTGGCCTGAGCGCCAGCGGTTATACCAGCGCGACAGTCAACGTCACGGTCAACGACAATGACACAGCCGCGTTCTCGTTCTCGACGGCTTCTAATACCGTCGCAGAGGGCGCTGGCGGCTCATCGAATGTCACCCTGACCATCGGCGGTAGCGGCAGCGGCACGGCGCAACTCGGCGCGGGCTACACCGCCTCTGGCGTGGTCGCAAATGCAGGATCAGGCGGTAGCCCAGCCATCAACCCAGCGGACTACGGCATCAGCGGCGGCTCAATCTTCAGCTTCGGCCCCGGTTCGCTCTCTGGTGCAATCAGCGCTGTCACCTATACCACGGTCAACGATACGATTGACGAAGTGAATGAAGAATTCACGCTCTCCTTCACAACCGTTGTCGGCGCGAGCAGCAGCGGAACCCATGTTGTCACCATCACCGATGACGACACCGCAGGCGTGACCTTCACGGGTGTGAACACCTTTCCGGCGCTGTTAGAAGACACCGGCAACACCAACGCCTATACCGTCCAACTGACCAGCACGCCGACGGCCAATGTCATCATCACGATTGACCCCGACGCCGACTGCGAAGTCAGCATCAACGGCAGCGCGTTCGGGACGAGCGGCACGATCACGACCAACGCGCTCACGGTGTTCAACGTCGCGGTACGTGCGCTCAATGACCGTATCGTTGAAGGCAACCACACTTGCGCGGTCAGCTACGCCATCAGCAGCGGTGATAGCAACTACAGCAGCATCACCCGTCTGGACGATACCTACACCATCAACGACAACGACACGGCCACCTATCAATTTGCAGGCGGCACCAGCAGCATCACCGAAGGCACGGGTGTAGGCACAACCACCGCCAATGTCTCCGTGACAACGACGTTCAACACCGGTAGCGGTACGGTTGCGCCGGTTGGCCCGAATGCACTTGAGGCCGCGATTACCGTCCCGTTCACCATTAACGGTGGCAGCACGGCCAATGGGTCAGACTACTCCACCGGTTCATCTATCGTCATCCCGACCAACGGCGCAACCACCAACATCTCGGTGAGCATCGTCCGTGATGCGATTGATGAAGCCAACGAAACGGTCATCATCGACCTCGGCGCCGAAATCGGCGGCACGGCGGCACAACAAGTGGCCGTCACGCTCGGTTCACCGGCCAGCCACACCCTGACCATCACCGATGACGATACAGCGGGTGTAACTACGCCGGGTATCGGCACATTGACAGCCACCGAAGGCGGCGTGGGTAGCTCGTTCACCTACGTTTTGACCAGCGAACCGACGGCCAATGTCACCGTGACCTTCACGGTCAGCGACGGCCAGAGCTTGGTTAATGGCGGCACAACCGTCACCCTCACCTTCACCCCAGCGAACTGGTTTACCTCACAGACGGTCAATGTCACTGCCGTGGATGACCTCGCCATTGAGGGTAATCACAGCAGCACCATCAACTACAGCAGCACCAGCTCAGACCTCAACTATGTGTCTGGGTCATCAACGACCACAGTCGCTATCACCGATAACGACTTTGCGCCGGCTATCACGCTGACTGGTGTGAACACGGGCTTGGTTCTGGATGAAGCCCAAACCACGGTCAACACCTATACCATCAAGCTAGACACCGTTCCGACGGGCGGCAATACCGTCACCATCGGCATCACTGCCGGGCCGGACTGCGAAATCAACATCAACGGCGGCGCGTTTGGCACCAGTGGGTCAATCACCACCAACGCCATCACACCGTTCACCATCATCGCTCGCGCCCTGAACGACTTCATCGTTGAAGGCGCTCACACCTGCGCGGTCAGCTACACCGTCGGTAGCGGCGACCCGGTCTACAACGTAATGACCATCCCGACACAAAACTACAATGTGACGGACAACGACAGCGCGACCTATCAATTCACGACCATCAGCAACAGCGTCGGCGAAGCGGTAGGCACGACCAACGTTCAGGTCAGCACCACCTTCATCGGCAACGGCGACGCCAGCCACCCCACCCCGTCGTTCGAGTCATTCGTCACTGTTCCGTTCACCCTCACCGGTACGGCCACTGGCGGCGGCACGGACTACAGCGTGGCAGGCAGCGTCACCATCCCACAATCGGGTACAACCCAGACCGCCATCATCAGCATCAACAATGACGGCGTTGATGAGCCTGATGAAACGGTCATCTTCACGCTCGGCAACGAGACCACCGGCACGCCCGCACAACAAGCCGTCGTCACGCTTGGATCGCCAAGCGTCCACACGCTGACCATCGTCGATGATGACAGCACCCCCGGCATCAATGTCACGGGCGTCAACACCAGCATCGTCTTCGATGAGGCGAACGTCAGCATCACGAATAGCTTCGACATTCAGTTGAACAGCGTCCCGACGGGTAGCGTCCAAATGGTCTTGACGGCTGGGCCTGACTGCGAAGTCTCGGTCATCGGGGCTACGCCGTTTGGTAGCAGCGTCACGATGACGACCAACAGCGCCTTGACTGTCTTCACCGTGATAGCGCGTCCGTACAATGACAACCTCCTCGAAGCCAACCACACCTGCGCGCTCACCTATAAGGTGGACAGCACAGATACGGCTTACGACGATGACATCACCCCAGCGATCCGTCCGGCGACACAGACCTATAGCGTCCTCGACAATGAACTCGGCGACTATGGTATGGTCTATCTGCCTTCCCCATTGTCGTTCACTTCCAATAGTAGCGGCGGTGAAGCCACCACACCAGCCAATACGGTGAGCGTATTCTTTGCCATCAATGGTTCTGGTTTCGGCCCGTATGGCTTTGACCTTCCCTTCTCGGTCAACTACTCAGTCACGGGTGGTACAGCCACCAACGGCGGCGTAGACTACAACCTACCAGCAGGGTCGGTCACATTCGACCCGGGTACGGCGGTATTCTTCAACAATGTCACCAGCATCCTCGTCCCCTTCCCTGTTGTGGATGACGCGATTGATGAAGTCAATGAAACGGTCATCATCACGGCTGCAATCAACGAGACAGGGACATCCGGCAGCTACGATACAGCGATTTTCCGCACACTCACAGCAGCGTTCCAATCACACCCCTACACCATCGTTGATAACGACACCGCCGGTGTCACAGTCAACGTGGGCGGCGGCGTCACCGCGACCGAAGGCGGTTCAGGCGGTAGCTTCACCGTCGTCTTGACCAGCCAACCGACCAGTGATGTCACCATCACCTACACCATCACCGATGGTCAAACGACCACCGTGACCAGCATCACCTTCACCTCGGCCAACTGGAACATCCCCCAGATTGTCACCGTGACGGCGGTCAACGACGGCCTTGCTGAAGGCACGCACACGGGCGTCATCTCGTGGACGAGCAGCAGCAGTGATCCCTTCTACAACGCCACGTTCAGCAGCACGGTCAACGTCAGCATCACCGACAACGACCCAGCGGTTGTGACCATTGGCGGCGGCGCGGTCAACGTGGTTGAAGGCGGCGCGACCAGTAGCTACACCCTGACCATGAACGCAGCCAGCGGCGTGACCGGCACGACCACCGTCTCTGGCGGCGCGAACTGCTTGGTCAGCAATGACGGCATCATCTACAGTGCAACAGCGTTGATTACCCTGACCGGTAGCACCGCATCCACCGTATACGTTCAGGCGATTAATGACACCGTGGTTGAAGGCGCACACACCTGCACCCTCACCCACACCAACATCAACAGCGCCAGCCTCGTCTTCAATGGCACGGTCATCTCCAACGTGACCGGCAACGTCACCGACAACGACACGGCAGTTATCAGCTACACCGCTGGCAATCCGGTCACTGAAGGCGGCAGCGCCACCGGCACGGTAACTCTCGTCATCACCGCCAACGGCGTCCCGAACACCGGTACGTTGGGTGCAGGCGTGACAGTCGCCATCACCAACACCACTGGCACAGCGAGCGTGACCGACTATAACGTCACGACCAATAATGTGACCTTCGCAGGCGGGTCGGCCAGCGGCGCAACCCAGACCGTAACCTATACCGGTTCGGTTGACTTGTTCGCTGAAGGCACTGAGACCTTCTCGCTCGGTTTCGGCACGATCATCACCAGCATCAGCACAGGCGTCACTGCCAGCGGCACGCAGTCGGTCAACGTGACGGACATTAACACCGCCACCGTGACCAACGTCGGCGGCGGCTCGCTATTAGTCAATGAGGCCACCGAAACCACCAGCGACAGCTACACCTTAGCGATGAATGCCCAAACGGGCGTGACCGCTACCACACTGGTGACGGCTGCGGCAGACTGCTTGGTCAGCACGGACGACAACACCTTCACGACCAGCGTCACTGCAACCCTCAGCGGCAGCACGGCGACCACCATCTATGTGCGCCCGTATGACGACCGTATCGTGGAAGGTGACGGCCAAACCTGCCTCATCACCCACGGGAACTTGGTCAGCGCCAGCCCAGTCTTCAGCGGCGTCTCAGTCGCCAGCGTCACCGCGATTGTGAACGACGACGACTTTGCTGGCTTCAGCTTTCAACCGTTTGCTCCCACCACTGTGGCTGAAAACGGAACCAGCGTCTTGGTTCAGGTTAACGTCTTTTTCCTGACCGACGGCGTTGGTGCAACCAGCACATCGTCGCTGGAATCAGCCATCAGCATCCCCGTATCCTACGCTGGTACGGCTAGCAATGGTGTGGACTACACAGGCTTTGCCACCATCAGCGTAAGCACCACCCCGACTGGTGATCAATTCCTTGGCATCCCGCTGCCGATAACCAACGATACTTTGGTTGAAGGTAGTGAGACGGTCATCCTGACCATCGCAGAGGAAACCGGGGGGACAGCGGCGCAACAAACGAACGTCTTCCTCGGTGCGCTCCAAAGCCATACCATTACCATCACCGATAACGACACGGCGACCATCACTTACACCGCTGGGCCAGATGTCGCTGAAGGCACTTCCAACAGTGGCACGGCCACCCTAACCATCACCGCCAACGGTGTCTCTGGTACGGGTTCACTGGGTTCAGGCGTTGTGGTGGCTATCACCAACACCAACGGCACGGCCATCGGCTCTGACTACAGCGTCGTGACCAGCAGTATCACCTTCGCCAGCGGCTCTGCCACCGGCGCGACCCAGAGCGTGACCTATAGCGGCACGAACGACGCCTTTGCGGAAGGGACTGAGACCTTCAGCCTCGGCTTTGGTGCTGTGACCAGCACGGCCTCGTCGCAAATCAGTGCCACCGGTACACAATCGGTCAACGTCACCGACACTGATACTGTCACCCTGACCAACGGCGCAGGCGTCATCAACCTGAGCGAAGCGACGGCCACGACCTCCGGTAGCTACACGTTGACCCTCAACGCGCAACCCGGCACTTCGTACACCACCGTCGTGACTGCTGATGTCGATACCCTCGTCAGCCTCGACAACGTGAACTTCTTCCCCAGCGTGATCGCCACTCTGACCAACAGCACGGCCACCACCATCTACGTTCGCCCAGTGGATGACCGCTCAGTTGAAGGCGCACACACCGGCACGATCACGCACGGCCCATTGGTGTTCGTCAGCGGTAGCGCAATCTTCACCGGCGCGACCTTCACCAACACCACCGTCAACATCACCGACAACGACACTGCCAGCATCGCCTTCACCACTACCAGTAGCACCGTTTCTGAAGGCGCGAGCAGCGCTGGCCTGACCGCCACCCTGACCATCATCGCCACCGGTTCAGGTCCGATTGAACTCGGCGCTGCGGTCACGGTTGCACTGAACGCGACCAATGGTACGGCCATCAGCAGCGATTACCTGTTGAACACCGCCTCGGTCACCTTCCCTGTTCTGGCGGGCAATGGCGCGACCCAAGCCTTCAACTACTCGGCTTTGGACGATACCTACGCTGAACCGTCGCCGGAAAGCTTCACCATCAACTTCGGGACGATCACGACCAGCATCAGCACAGGTGTCAGCGCCAGCATCACGCCGCACACCGGCAACATCACCGACACCGACACCGCGACCATCACGGTCACGGACGCCAGCGGCAGCACCGACATCAGCGAAGCGGTCAGCACCCCGGATAGCTACACCATCCTGTTGAACGCCCAACTGTCGGACAACTACCTGACCACCATCACGGCAGCGGCGGACTGCGAAGTCGCACTGGTCGTCGGTGGGCCATATAGCGCCAGCGTGATTGCCACCATCAGCAACAGCACCGCGACCACGGTCTATGTGCGCGCCATCAATGACAACATCATCGAAGGCAACCACACCTGCTTGATCGACAATGGCACGCTGATCGGCGGCTCACCGTTCAGCGGTTTGAGCATCACCGATGTCACCGCCAACGTCGCTGATAACGACAGCGCCACCATCAGTTTCTCGGCTTTGAGCAACACCATCGCCGAACCCAGCACGGGTAGCGTCAACGCCGTCCTCGCCTACGTCACCAATGGCACGGGTCCTGCCTCACTCGATGCCACCCTGACCGCCAACGTCAGCAGCAGCAATGGCACGGCCAGCGCAGGGGACTACGGTAGTGTGACCGGTAGCGTGACCTTCAATGTCGGCGCACTCGACGGCGCAGTCCAAACCGTCAGCTACAGCGCGGTCAACGACGCCTTCGCGGAAGACAACGAGACGTTCAACGTCAACTTCGGCTCCGTGACCGGCCCTGTCACCGCCAGTATCCTGACGCATGTCGTCACCATCACCGACGCGGGCGATGCCGTCAGCATCACTGTGACCCCGAACGACGACGACGGCGGACCAGTCGGCAACGAACTGCAAGTCAGTGAAGCCGGTACGACTGTCGATACCTACGTCATCACGCTGAACATCGAGCCGGGTCGTACCGCGACCACCACCATCAGCGCAGGCGTAGACTGCTTGGTCAGCACCGATAACGTGATTTTCACGGCCAGCGTCAGCGCGACTTTGGGCGGCTCTACCATCATCTATGTGCGCGCCGTGGACGACGCTTACGCCGAGACCACCCCGCACCCGTGCGTCATCACCCACAGCGCTTTGGTTAGCACGGTTGGCCGCTTCAACGGTCAGACCGTCTCCAGCATCACCGCCGATGTGGTCGATAACGACATCCCGACAGTGATTGCGGTTGCCGATGACGACGACATCGCTCCGGCTGGCAACGAGATTTACGTCTCGGAAGTTACCCTGACCCAGACCGACACCTATACCATCACCATGAACGCGGTTCCGGGTCTCAACGCCACCACCGTGGTCACGGCAGATGTCAACTGCTTGGTCAGCACCAGCGCAGGCGGACCATTCACCGCCAGCGTCACGGCTAACCTCGTGGGCAGCACTTCAACCCTCATCTATGTCCGCGCCGCGAACGACGAGTATGACGAGGCGAACCCGCACAACTGCGGCATCAACCATGCCAACACCGTCAGCGGTACGGCTCCGTTCAACGGCGTCGCGGTCAACAGCGTCACTGGTCTGGTTGAAGACAACGACACCTTCGGCGTCAGCGTCACCCAGAGCGGCGGCACCACCGGCGTCAGCGAAGCAGGCGCAACCGATAGCTATACCTTCAACCTCAACAGCGTGCCGTACACCACGTCAGTCGCCTCGCCGGTGAACGTCCCTGTCACCAGCGCGGTCACTGTGACCTTCACCACCGACGCGCAATGCGAAATCAGCTACGACGGTATCACCTTCGCTCAGAGTTTGGTGCGCGGCTTCAACACCACCGGCAGTGTGACGATGACCGTCCGCGCAGTGGACGACCTCGTGATTGAAGGCCCGCACACCTGCCCGGTCAGCCACACCTTGACCAGCGCGGACGCGGCCTACAACGGCCTGAGCGTTCCGACCATCACCGTCAGCATCATCGACAACGACGCCGCAGCGGTCAACATCAGCCCGACCACCCTCAACGTCACCGAGAGCGGCACGACCGGTACGTACACGGTCAGCCTGACCAGCCAACCGGCCTCGAATGTCACCATCAACGTCCTCGGCACAGGCGTACAGGCTAATGCCAGCAGCACCACGCTGATCTTTACGCCCAGCAACTTCTCGACCCCGCAGGTCGTGACCGTGACGGCAATTGATGACAACGTGGCTGAAGGCCCACACAGCACCACCTTCACCCACACCATCACCACCACCGCCCCCGGCTACTCGGCTCTCGGCGCACCGTCGAGCGTATTGGTCAACATCACCGACAACGACACCGCAGGCGTGGTCGTCACCCAGACCATCGGGAACACCGTGGTTCAGGAAGGCAGCCAGACCGACACCTACACCGTCGTCCTGACCAGCGAGCCGACCAGTGATGTCACCATCACCATCGGCGGCCTCGCCGGTGAAGTCACCGTCGGCAGCCTCACCTTGACCTTCACTTCGACCAACTGGATGACCCCGCAAGTCGTCACCGTGACCGCTGTTAACGACCTGATTGACGAAGCTGAGGAAGAGACCGTCACCCTCACTCACACCGCAACAGGTGGTGGTTACACCGGTATCTCCGTCGCCAGCGTCCCGGTCTTGGTCGTCGATAACGACGTGGCCGCAGTCGTCGTCACCCCGACCTCAGTCGCAGTGACTGAAGGCGGCGCAACCGGGACATACAACGTCGTCCTCGCCACCCAGCCGACCAGCAATGTCGTCGTGACCGTCAACGGGACCGCACAGGCTACCGCCAGCGCAGCCACCCTGACCTTCACCTCCATTGACTGGAACATCGCTCAATCCGTGGTCGTCACCGCTGTCAACGACACTGTGGCCGAAGGCGCACACGTCACGGTCTTCACCCACAGTTCCGCCAGCAGTGACCCCAAGTACAGCGGCATCACCGTCAGCACCGTTCAGGTGAACATCACTGACAACGATATTGCGGGCGTCACCGTCACCCCGACGGGCGGCAACACCGCCGTCAGCGAGACTGGCCCGACCATCGATATCTACACCATCGGTCTGAACACCACCCCGACAGGCGCAGTCAACTTCACGCTGACCGCTGACGCACAGTGCGTCATCAGCACCGACGGTGGCTCGACCTACGGCAGCAGCCGCAGCTTCGCCCTCAGCAACACCACCCCCGCGACCATCACGGTACGCGCAGTGGATGATGCTATCGTCGAGAGCGCCCTGCACCCGTGCGTCATCACCCAGACCGTCACCAGCACCGACTTGAACTACAACGGTGTCCCTGTGACCAATGTCACCGTCCAAGTCACGGACAATGATGTGAACCTGCCGTCCGTCGTCGCCAACGATGACACTGCCTCAACCGCAGTCAGCAGCGCAGTCACCATCCCAGTCCTGACCAACGACACCTTCACCGGCCCGGTCACTATCACCATCGTGACCCCGCCCGCCAGCGGTTCGGCTGTCCCGTCCGGCCTGAACATCATCTACACCAACACGGGCGGTGTGGCGACGACAGACAGCTTCACCTACCGCATCACCGACGGTAACACCACCACCGATACCGCCATCGTCACGGTGAGCGTGGCCGGTCCGAACAGCCAAGTCAACAACGGCGGCTTCGAGAGTGGCACGCCCATCCCAACCGGTTTCGATCTCTACAACCGTGGTAGCAGCGGCGTCGTCTGCAACCAGACCATCGCCCGCACCGGCAACTGCGCGCTCATCCTCTACGGATCACGTACAGCGGTCTTGGCGAAGCAAGTCTTGGCAGTTAACCCGGTCTCCGGCCAAAGCATCTCGCTCGAAGCGTGGGCGAAGTGGGCGAACATCCGCAACGGTGGTTACGTGCAGGTTCGCGTGTTCTTCACCGACGGAACCAGCCAAATCATCGGTGCGAATGTCCCGACTGCTCCGCTGAACCAGACCACCTACGTACAACTGACCGCCACTGGCACAGTTCAGGCTGGCAAGACCGTTCTCCGTGCGGAACTCTGGATTGGCTACACCGCGACAGCCGGTAACGTCACGTTCGACGATGTGGCCGTGAACTACGGTATGATCGGCCCGCGTGGCGTCGAAGAAAGCAACACCCGCGAGGGCGCAGGTCTGTTGGGTCTCCCGACAGCTCCGGTAGCGCCAGATGGTTTCCGTGGCAATAACTAACGGTCAAACCGCCTAGCACGACCTCGTAAGGTACAAAAAAGACAGGCTCAGGGTTAACCCCCTGAGCCTGTCTTTTTCAATGTAAAATCATCCCTGAGTACGCTCATCTTTCATATTTTCACGGAGTCATTGACCTCATGGACAGTGTTGAAGAATTACCCGAAGCCGCTGACCCTGCACAACCGCGCTCAAATCACGATGCTATGGCAGGAATCCCAGACTGGGCGGCCAAAACGGACGAGCATCCTACCCTAGAAGTACCGTCGGTAGCGCAACCAGAAGTCGCCGCGCCGTCACTTGCTGACAGCGCCCCGTCTTGGGATGATTCGCCGTCCCTCGCAACACAAGAAATACCGCAACCCGCCGATGATGCGCCGCCGTATCAAGCGCCAAAGCCCGACTAATATATATGAAGTCAAATAACCTCTTATCTGCTTGACTCTCACGTTACGTCATGGTTTATGATGGCTAAATAAGGCGCAAAGCGGAAACGGCAGTGCCGTGTCCTATGGGTCTATTTTGCGCGGAGATGGTCACAGCAAATGTACACTGTCAAACAACTCTCAGACTTGGCCGAGGTCAGCGTGCGAACGCTGCACTATTATGATGAGTTCAGCCTGCTCCACCCGTCAAAAATCGGCAGCAACGGCTATCGCTATTATGACGAGGCGGCCTTATTGCGCCTGCAACAAATCTTGTTCTACCGTGAAATCGGCCTAGAGTTGGCGCAAATCAAAGACATCCTCGATCAGCCGGACTTTGACCTCACCTCCGCGCTGACATCTCACCGCGCCACGCTCGCGGAGACCTATAAATTTGACCCGGCCTTTCGCAAAACCTTTGAGCAATTCCACGATGACCTCGCGGATTATCTGCACCCGGCCATCACCAGTTATGTCGATGCGATGGAGGACGCAGAACTCGCGCAGATGTTGGCCGATGATGCGGTGAATAAACGGCGCGGGTAAAATGGGCGACCCTACGGATGACGCCATGATGGGGTTTAGCGTGCCAAACCCCATCAAAATTGTAGGCATGACCTGTCATACACATGAATAATGATGATTTGTAGGGGCGCACCCGTGTGTGCGCCCACTCCATGAAACAGGGTTAAATCATTTTTCGTAACAACACCGTCCCCTTTTCGGTGTCGAATGTGCGGACGACGGTCAGCGGATAATCCCGCAGCCAGCGCTTGACCGCACGGCGCTCATGCCAACGGTCCGAATCATCCACCAAAATCAGCGCACCTGTCGCCAACCGGTCAAACAGAATCGGCAACGCCGGATACCGCGCCAACCGATTCGGATTCTTATATTGCGGCGGCCCATCAATCACCAACAGGTCAACCTCAGCGGCGGGGATGGATGGGACGTAATACCAACGCCCGCGCCAGCGACGCAGACTCAGCAACGGTTTCAGCGGCGCGTCAATCACCTGCACGAACGCGCTCAGGCTGTGTTTGGTCAGATTATCACGGGTGAATTGTGCGAAATCTGGCTGATGCTCTAACGATGTGATGCGCCCATCAATCTGATACTGTTCCAGCGCATACGCCCCGATCAGAGTCGAGACCCCGCACCCCAATTCGAGGATGTGGCGCGGCTGATGGTCGCGGATGGTCTCCAAAAGGATGACGGCGAAATCTGGTGAAATGGCATAGCCGCGCATCGGCGGCAGCGGTTGCCGCAGGCTCAACGCCCCGCGTAGCGCTGATAATGCCTCAATCTGACGGTAATCCACTCGCCGCTGACGGTCAGACTGTTGGCGACTGCGGTGTACCTCGCGCCGCGCAAACCAAAATCCCCCGACAAGCCCTGTTATCAAGGCCGCGCCGATTTTCAACCAATTCCGCATCTTAATCCTATGGATTTATCATCATTAGGGCGACTTCACCACCGAGTCGCCCTCGTCTCGAAAATCATTATGGCGCAGGCGGCAGCGGCAACATAACGGGGGCGGCAGGCGCATTCAAAAACGCTTTGGGCGACAATATCAGCGACACTTCATCCAGATACACACGCCCGCCGGCCTTCGCCATATTCAGCACCACTGTGACCTTCTTCACCCGCTTGGTGAGGGTCAGCGTGCGCGTCTTGAGGCTATAGGCGTGCGTCCCAGTCGGGATGGTGATAGAGGCATTGGTCTTGGTATTGTCGGTATAGACCACTTGCAGAGTCAGCTTGCCGCCGGTCTTGACCTTAAAGCCGTCCACCTGTGCGCTGAGGGTCAGTTGGTCGTTTTTGAACCCCCACACGGGCAGGGTCATAACTTGGCTGAGTTTCCGGCTGACGGGTGACCCCCCAGCCGCCGCGCTGAATTGGAAGGCGCAATCGCCCTCAAACGCCACATTCGGGACTTCGATGGTATTGCACAGGCGCTGGTCTTTGGTCGCCACAAGCTTAGAACCTGTCCACAAATCAGCGGCTTCCGGCGTCGCGCCCTGATCCTCGAAACCACCGTTGAACAGTAGTTCGGTCTGACCATCCACAATCCCCACGGTGACATCTGGGACGGCAATCCCCTGATAGTTCAGGTCGGCGCTGGTGACGGCGTGCGTGATGGTCGCGGACTGCGCTCCCTCAAAGGTGTTATCATCCACCCCCGTGACCGCGATGGTCTGCGGGATGTCCCAGTTTCCGGCGTCGAATGTCGCTTCGTCTACGCTCAGGTCGATTTGCGAGTCACCGGTCAGGCTGACGACCACATCGTTGGGCGGCTGAGTCCTCAGTCTGATGGTATATGTCCCGTTTGTACCGCCTTCCACCGCCGTGATGGTGAATGGTGTGACGATGACGCCCTCGGCGTCGTTGTCGATGATGTTGACATCGACATCTTCAATCACCACGGCGTCATAACCGCCACCGCTGGCCGTCAGTTCGATGAATCCGAGATGTTCGCGTTCGACCAAGCCGTCATCAATCGCGGTGACGGTCACGGTTTTGGGCGTGTCCCAATTGCTCGTGGTGAAATTCACGATATCCGAGTTGGTGGTGGCTTGTGTGCCGCCGTCCATGCTGATGCTGACAGCGCCTGTGGGCTGGCTGGTCAGCACAACGGTGAAGGTATCGGTCAGCCCGTCCTCGGTCACATTGACCGTGGCTGGGAGGATTATCACTTCTTTCGAGTCGTTGTCGTTGATGCTGATGGTGATGGTGGTCGCGCCACTATAACCGCCGCCGCTGGCGGTGTGCGTGACCGTACCGGTATGCGCCCCTTCGGAAATCAGGTCATCAATCGCCTGAATTATCACGCCTTGCGGGATATCCCAATTGACCGTTGTGAACGTCAAGACGCTGGGCGTGGCAGTCACCTGTGAGGTCGAAAACATCAGCGTGACTGTCCCAGTCGGTTCAGTCCCCAGAACCACCGTATAGTCATCGCCAGAGCCGCCCTCGGTCACGGAAGACGAGCCGCCGCTTTCCTCAATCACGATACCAGCCGTGTCGTCATTCAGGATGGTTGCTGGGAGGGTGTCGCTGGCGGTGATATTCACCAGCATCGGGATACTGGCGCTGGTGGGAGTCCCTAACCCGACGTTAAAGACCTCCTCGTCTTCCGCCACGTTGTCGTTGATGAGCGTATAGCTGTAATTGCGCGTGGCATTATCTGCCGCCTCAATACCGAACGTCACGCTGGTGACATCTAGTGTGTAATCGGCGTTAGAGGCGCTCACATTCTGCGTAGAAAGTTGGACGGTCAGTGGCGCTTCCAGCCCAAAATTGCCCGTCCCGCCCGTCATATAGGTGATGACCACGGTGCGGACGATTGTCCCGGTATTTTCGAGGTTCGCGCCCGACGCATCAGTGAACGTGACGCTGGCCGAGTCGTTGTCAGTGACGGTTGCAATGACCTGATCGCTCAACCCGTTATACTGCGCGTCGCTGCTCGTGAACGCCAATTCGATGCTGCTGCTATGGATGCCCTCAACGATTCGATCATTCACCGCCGTGACCGTCACCGTCTGGGTGTTATCCCAATTCGCGGGCGTGAACGTCAGAATAGTGGGCGCAAGCGTGGAGTCATCATCAGTCGTCAGCATGACCGTGACGCTGGCCGTCGGCTGGCTGTTCAAGACCACGGTGAAACTGTCTGTAGCGCCGCCTTCAACGATTGAGGTATTGCCGCCGTTTTCGGTCACGATGTAGCCGGACGTATCATTGTCGGTCACATCCGCCGTGACATCTGGTATCAACATCCCGTTATGCGACGGGTCGGAACTGACGGTTGGCGCGTGTTCGATGGTACAGGTATGCGTGCCTTCATCCACATCATCATCCACGGCGCGGATAAAAATCGAGACCGGAGTCATACCGTTGAGCGTGATGAGGGCGGTGTCAGCAAATGCGATGTTGTTGACGCTGACCTCGCACTGAGTCGAACTAACCGTGACTGTGACCGCGCTGGGCGGGGTATCGTTGAGCGCGATGGTATAGCTGTCGCTGGTGAGGCTGCCCTCAGCCACGCTCAAACCATCCCCCAAATCGGGGGTGATGGCGGCATCGTTATCCACCACCGTCAGATCAACCCCGACGAATGTGCCGACATATCCGGGCGAACCAGTGGACGGAAAAGACAAGTCGATGACTTCTGTACCTTCTAATAGCGAGTCATCTACCGCCGTAATGATGATTTGCTGATAGTCGCGCCAATTGACCGAGGTAAAGGTCAAAGAAGCGGGGCTGACTGTGAAATCCGCCGTGGTCGTGAGCGAGATGGTCACATCGCTGGTTGGCTCGGAGTTGAGGCGCAAGTCGAACCCGTCGGTATTACCGCCTTCTGTGACGGCATTCCCCAGCGGCAACAGGCTAATCCCAACCAGACCCGCCGTATCGTTGTTCGCAATGGTCACAACGAGGCTGGGCAAAATTGCGCCGGTATAGCCACCGCCCCCCGCGCTGTGCGTGAGGGTGTTGGTATAGCTGATGCCCTCGTCAATGAAGTTTTCCACCGCCGTGACCGTGACCATCTGCGCGACATTCCAATTTGTGGTGGTAAACGTCAGAGTCAGCGGGTTGACGGTGGTGTTCGCGCCCGCCGTGACGGTCACAGTCACAGTATTTTTGGGTTGCGCGGTCAAGACGAGGGTATAGGTATCGCTGGTTTCATTGGCCTCAGCGACCTGAGTTGTGCCGCCGGTCTGGGTGATGGTCGCCCCGCCAGCGTCGTTATCGGCGATGCTCACAACCACTGCTGCGCCCGTCACAGCACTATACCCACCGCCGCTGGCGCTGTGCGTGATGCTGCCGGTATGCGTCCCCTCGACAATAGCGTCATTGACCGCCGTAACCGTCACCGGTTGCGGGGTGTCCCAGTTGCCGACGGTGAATGTCAGGGTCGGTGGGCTGGTCGTCACTTCCGTGTCCGGCGTTATGGTCACGGTGACATTCCCGCTGGGCTGTGCGCCTAGCATCACCGTATAACCATCCGTCACGCCGTCTTCGGTCACATCCGCTGTTAGTGGGCTGATAATCAGCGCCCCCAAGTCATTGTCAGTGATAGTGACCGAGACGTTGGCGATGATCACGCCGGTATAGTCGCCGCCGGTAGCCGTATGACTGACTGACCCGCCGTGCGTCCCTTCGACGATAGCATCATTAATCGCCGTGACTGTCACGGTCTGCGGGGTCGCCCAATTGACCGCTGTGAAAATCAACGGCGCGGGGCTAGGCGTGACTTGTGTCCCATTCAAGACAATGGTCACGTTGGCCGTCGGCTGCGTATCTAGCACCACGGTATAGCTATCCGTCGCGCCGCCTTCAGTGACGGTGGTCGTGCCACCGCTCTGAGCAATGGTCACGCCTCTGGTGTCATTATCGGTGATATTGACGGCAACAGGCGCGACCACCACCGAGCCATACCCGCCGCCGGACGGGGTGAAGCTGATGCTGCCCGCGTGCGGGCTGGCCTCGTCTATCGCGTCGTTAATCGCCGTGACAGTCACGGTCTGCGGAGTGTTCCAGTTCCCGTTGTTGAAGGTCAGCGTCGCGGCGGGGCTGGTCGTCACTTCAGAGTTGGTCAAGGTGAGGGTTACACTGCCGGTTGGTTTGGTATCCAAAACGACGGTGAAGGTATCGGTTGCGCCGCCTTCGGTCACATCCGTGCTGCCGCCGCTCTCAACGATGCTCACGCCTTTGGTGTCGTTGTCGGTGATATTGACCGTGACATCGGGGATAATCACGCCGGTATAGCCGCCGTTGGACGCCACATGTGAAACCGAGCCGAGATGGTCGCCTTCTGAGACCGGATCGTTAATGGCGGTCACGGTCACGGTCTGCGGGGTAGCCCAATTCCCTGTGGTAAATATCAAGCTGGTCGGGCTGGTCGTGACTTCCGTCCCAGTCAAAGTAATGGTGACGCTGGACGTGGGCTGTGTATCCAACACCACCGTATAGGTATTCGTCGCACCGCCTTCGGTCACATCGGTAGTGCCACCACTCTCGACAATCGTCACGCCCGTCGTGTCGTTATCGGTGATGCTGGTCGAGACCGACGCGATGCTGACGCCGGTATAGCCGCCACCTAACGCGGCATGGGTGATGGGGCCGCCGCTGTGCGGGGTCGTCTCATCTATAAAATCATCCACCGCCGTGACCGTCACGGTTTGCGAGGTCGCCCAATTGACCGCTGTGAACGTCACGGTTGTGACGGGGCTGGTCGTAACTTGCGTGCCATAACTGATAGTGATGGTTACATTCGCCGTCGGCTGGCTGGTCAGCACGAGCGTATAGGTATCCGTCACACCGCCCTCGGCAATATCCACCGCCGTATCAGAGACCGTGACGCCCGCCGTATCGTTGTCGGTCACGCTGACCGAGACGCTGGCGATGGTCACGCCGGTATAGCCCCCGCCCGCCGCGCTGTGAGCGATTGAGCCGCTATGCGGGCTTGCCTCGTCGATGAAGTCATCCACCGCCGTGACCGTCACTGTCTGCGTGACGTTCCAATCGGTAGCGGTAAAAGTCAGAGTCGTTGGCGAAACCGTCTGCTGTGCGTCAGGCGTCAGGGTAATTATCACATCCGCCGTCGGCTGAGTATTCAGCACCACGGTATAGCTGTCAGTCGCGCCCGCTTCTATGACAGTGGTCGTGCCGCCACTCTGGACAATCGTCACGCCCGCCGTATCGTTATCGGTGACTGTGGCCGTCACGTTCGCAATCGTCACGCCGGTATAATCACCGCCGACTGCGCTATGCGAAATCACGCCGGGATGGGTGTTGGCCTCATCAATCGCATCATTGACCGCTGAAACCGTGACGCCCTGTGGGGTAGCCCAGTTGAGGGTTGTGAAACTCAGGCTGATGGGGCTGGTCGTCACCTGCGCGTCGGGCGTGATGGTGATAAGTACCGCGCCCGTCGGCTGACTGGTCAGCACCACAGTATAGGTATCCGTCACGCCGCCTTCCGCGACGGTGGTCGTGCCGCCACTTTGGACAATGGTCACGCCTCTGGTGTCATTGTCGGTCACTTGGGCATTAACATCGGCAATCGTCACGCCGGTATAGCCGCCGCCCGATGCGCTATGCGTGATAGTGCCGGTATGCGGGCTGGCTTCATCAACCGCGTCATTGACCGCCGTGACCGTCACGCTCTGCGCGGTAGCCCAATTCACAGTGGTGAAGGTCAAGGTCGGCGCGCTCAAAGAAACTTGGGCGTCGGGCGTCAGGGTGACGGTCACACTGGCTGACGGCTGCGTATCCAGCACGACGGTATAACTATCGGTTGCGCCGCCTTCGGTCACAGCGGTTGTGCCGCCGATTTCGACGATGGTCACGCCCGCGACATCGTTATCAATCACATCCACGCTGACATTGGGAATGCTCATACCGGTGTAGCCGCCGCCCGATGCGCTATGGCTGATACTGCCGGTATAGGGACTGGCTTCGGTGATGGAGTCATTCACCGCTGTGACTATCACCGTCTGCGGAGTCGCCCAATTGACGGTGGTGAAGGTCAAGATTAGTGCGCTGGGGGTGAACTGCGTGTCCGTCGTCAGGGTGATGGTCACACTGGCCGACGGCTGCGTATCCAGCACGACGGTATAACTATCGGTTGCGCCGCCTTCGGTCACAACGGTTGTGCCGCCGATTTCGACGATGGTCACGCCCGCGACATCGTTATCAATGACATCCACGCTGACATTGGGAATGCTCATACCGGTGTAGCCGCCGCCCGATGCGCTATGGCTGATGCTGCCGGTAAACGGGCTTGTTTCATCAATATCATCGTCTACTGCCGTAACCGTCACGGTCTGTGGGGTGTCCCAATTAAGCGCAGTGAATATTAGCGGCGCAGGGCTACGGGTAAATTGGGCATTACTCCCTAAGGCGATGGTCACATCCGCCGTCGGTTCGCTATCTAAAACCACGGTATAAGTGTCATTCCCCGTGCCTTCGGTCACAACGGTTGTGCCGCCGCTCTGGACGATGGTCACGCCTTTGACATCATCATCAACCACATTGACTCCGACACTGGAGATGCTCACGCCGTTATAACCGCCTCCGACTGGGGTATAACCGATGCTGCCGATATATGGGCTGGTTTCGTCTATAAAATCATTCACCGCCGTGACCGTCACGGTCTGTTGAGCCGCCCAATTGAGCGCGGTGAAGGTCAGGGTCGTGACATCCAGTGTGAATTGCGCGTCTGTGGTCGGTGTGAGGGTAACATCCGCCGTCGGCTGGCTGGTCAAGACGACAGTATAGGTGTCATTCCCCGTGCCTTCGGTCACAGCGGTTGTGCCGCCGCTCTGGACGATAGTGACGCCCGCCGTATCATTATCGGTTACATCAGCGCTGACGCTGGCGATGGTCACGCCGGTATAACCACCCCCGCTGGCGCTGTGGGTAATTAGGCCGGTATGCGGGCTTAGCTCGTCGATGGCGTCATTCACCGCCGTGACCGTCACTATTTGAGGGTTAAGCCAAGTCACTGTGGTGAAAGTCAATGTCGCGGCGCTAAGCGAGACTTGAGCATCCGGCGTCAGGGTGATGGTCACATTCCCACTAGGGATTTCGGTCAGTACAATCGTATAGGTATCAGTTGCGCCGCCTTCGGTCACGAGTGTTGTGCCACCACTCTGACTAACTGTGACCCCCGGCGCGGCATAACTGACACTGACGGTCAGCGCCAGTAGCCATAAGAGGCAAACAGCACCGAATGTCCGGGATAAAAATCGGGGTAAGAACATGGCGGAGTCCCTCGATAAAAAATAACGGGTGGGGATGCTACATTAGAATAAGTATACCCCCTGATACGAAAATGTTTCAAACCACTTGGGGCAGCGGTTGTGAGTATCTGACAACAAAACGCGCCATCCCAGCAAGGGATCGCGCGTCTTATAGGTCGATTCTGGTGTAGTAGGGACTTTACTGGAGGTATGACGAGAACTTGATGCTGACCGGCGGGATGCCCTTGAGAATAACCTCATGGATTTTGCCCTCTGCATCCGGCCCGACGTTAATCTGGAACTCGCCGCTGGTCAAAACGGTGAGGGTCGTCCGACCCAACTTACCAAGATAGGTGTTCACGCTCGGCGGATTGTTGATGTACGGCTCAAACAACTCATAAGCGTAATCGCCGCGCAGGATGCCGGTACTGTCCGGGGCGATGTCATACACGCGGATGGTCGGGTGACCGTCGGCGTCGCTGGCGGAATACAGCGCAGAAATGAGATCGCCGTGACCGTAATTCAGACGTGCATCCGCTCCACCGCCGCCGCCGAAACGTGTTATCGTGCCGTCGCATCCAAAGCGGTAAGTATCACTACGCGCCGCGTCGAATTGTACGAACAAATCGGCGTAGCTCAACGAACCGGGGAAGCTGAACGCGAACGCCACCGATGACCCGGCCACATACGACCAGCTATCTGAGGCATAGCCGCCGCTATTAGAGACGGCGTAGACCGTGGCTGAAATCGCGGTGCTGCTGTTGATTATCCCGCCGCCGGAGTCCAACGCCGTGACGCCGAAACTACCCTCGATAATACTGTCGCTGCACCGGGTAAACGCCGCCCCGGTTACATTTAAGGAAGCGGCGGACTGAGCAGACACCACGCCCAAACCGGCGATTGCCCAGAGGCAGGCCAAGATAAGAGTTGAGATATAACGCTTGAAGTTCATGAAATCCCCTTTAGCCACACATTATTGACTTATTACGAGAATTATGCTGAGACTCACAATATTACAACACTATCGTCCTACAAGCCAATACACTTCAAATAGGTTTTTGGGATTTAACGTCCAAACTAATCTATCCGACAAGTTTAGCTTGAGATGTTGAGACATATAACAAAATTGTATCCTTTAATAATGAAAGTGTTAACTCTCCCAACAATCAACAGGTGTCGATTGTTGTAGAATGAACGATATTCAAAAAAGGAATCATCATGTCTAGTGTAGACACCTCAGCAGACCCCCACAGCCCCACTCAGTTAACCAGCGCGTCGGCAGCCAAGCGCGTCTTAATTGTCGATGACAATACCGACCTACTGACCATCTTCACTATCGCTATGGAGATGACCCCTTTCATCATCGACACCGCCATAGACGGGGTGGACGCGCTGGAAAAGATTGAGGCGGCCATGCCCGATGTCATGATTCTCGACGTGAATATGCCGCGCATGGACGGCCTTGAAGTGCTGTCGAAAGTACGCGACACGCCGGGTCTGGATAGCATGAAAATCATCTTGCTCACGGGCAACAGCACTGTCCCGACCTACCCTGAAAGCGGCAAGGCCGACCTCGTGCTATCTAAGCCGGTCAGTATTGAGGAACTCATCCACTTGGTTCATCGCCTCGCCCAGTGAGGTATGAGGTCGTGGGGTCTCTAGCGGCGGCGTTGCGGCTGATCGGCCAGTAAATCCGATAAAGACAATCCCTCGCCATCGGATTCCAGCTCATCCATCAATTGCTGTCTAAGCGCCGTCTTCTGATCCTCGTCTATCAGTTCCAGTGACGCTCTGCTGCCGCTAAAGCGGCGCAGCTTCTACAGCACGCTTGCACTTACCCTTGCCATAAGGCGCAGGCAGAGGCACTACGTTCGGCTGTATGGACACGTCCTGTCCATGTG
>DAOTTP010000129.1:0-18724 GCA_034437835.1 Anaerolineae bacterium
TCATTTGCGTTTTTATCAGTATAACGCGGTTTTTGTGGGCAACCCGTGAGTCGCCCACGACGCCGTTCAGTTACGAAATCACGCCCAATTTCTTGCCGACCTTCTCAAAGGCCGCCAGCGCCTGCTCCAAATCCGATTGGCTGTGCGCGGCGGTGTTCATCACCCGAATCCGCGCCGCGCCTTTCGCCACCGTCGGGAAGCCAATCGCCATCGCGAATACGCCCTCCTCAAACAGCGCCTTGCTGAACGCCTGCGCGACACTCGCCTCGCCCAACATCAACGGGATAATCGGAGTCTCGCTGCGCCCAGTGTCAAAGCCCAGCGCCTTCAATTCACGCTTGAGCAATGCCGCGTTCGCCCACAACCGCTGAACCAATTCCTCGGATTCTTCCAACAGGTCTACCGCCTCTAAACAGGCGGCCACATCAGGGACAGTTGCCGCGCTACTGAACAAAAATGGCCGCGCCCGCTGCCGTAGCCACTCTATCAGCGACTTCTTCCCCGCGACGATTCCGCCCGTCACCCCGAACGCCTTACTCATCGTCCCGACCTCAATATCGACCTGACCATGCAGCCCGAAATGGTCAACGATTCCGCGCCCGCCGCGACCCAAAACCCCCTCACCGTGCGCGTCGTCCACCATCAACAGAATATTGTGCTGACGGGCGACCTCGACCAGCGCGGGCAGTGGGGCGATGTCGCCATCCATGCTAAACACCCCGTCGCTGATGATCAGTCGGCGGCCATATTCCGTCGTCTCAGCGATTTTGCGCCGCAAATCATCAATGTCGCTGTGCGCGTACCCGACAATCGTGGCGCGGCTGAGTCGGCAACCGTCGATGATGCTGGCGTGATTTAGCGCGTCGCTGAAAATCACATCGCCTTTGCCAACCAGTGATGGGATAGTCGCCAGATTCGCCGTGAAGCCGCTTTGGGTCGTGATGACCGCCTCCGCGCCTTTGAATTCGGCCAGCCGCTGCTCCAATTTAACGTGCAAGCTCATCGTCCCAGCGATGCTGCGAACCGCGCCCGGCCCGATGCCATATTGGTCGATGGCGCGTTTGGCGGCTTCTTTGAGGCGCGGATGATTGGCGAGTCCGAGGTAATTGTTGGCGCAGAAGTTCAAAACCGCTTGCCCATCCACCACGATCCGCCCGTCCATCGCGCTTTCGATGGTGCGGATGTGGTTATACAACCCCTGTGCGTGCAGGTCAGCCAGTTGTTCGTCCAGAAAAGCGGTCTTATCGGGGGTATCCATCAGTTTTCATCCTCATGAAAAGGCGACTTTGCCGCTGATTGTACCACTCGTGGCTTATGCCGATAATGAAAGACAAAAAGGACGGCAAAAATGCCGTCCTCATAGGTAACTTGGTGTATATGAGACGTCATTCTTGGCGTCCTTCGCGGAAATATCCACATGAGCTACTGCAAAACGCGCAGGCTCGTAATCAGATAGGCTGCATAGGTCAATCCGCCTAACATCCCTGTGAGATCCGATAGACCTCGTAGGGAGTCCTTGCCCGTCCCACGCAAAAAGAACGACATCGCCAGTAACACCCAAACCAAACTATGAAACCATCGCACGATGATATAGGGTAGCCCCTCCAACGCGGCAACCTTATCGGCGGACGGCACGAATACCGCGAAAATCCCAGCAATCACCAGCGCTAATATCGCCCAACCATACATCGGGACGTTCAAAAATCCGGGTGTCATGATTATTCTCCGACCTTTTCGCGTTGTTGTTTCAAGGCACGCATACGCTCCGCACGTCCCTCACGCATTTCATCCGCAGAGGGCATTGTTATAGGGCTGTCTGGCAAACCCAATGACATCACAACCTCTAATGGGTTGATGCCTGTCCGCCGTGCCTCTAAGACTTCCACGCCAATTAACGCATCATCTGCATCAAAATCGAGTGAGACTTGGGGGCACGCGCTGCGAACGCACCACCGTTTTCGCCGTCAGTTTAATATACAGCGCATCAACTTTGGGGTCATAGGTCATGTTCATTGGCGATTTAACTTGAAATTGGTGAATCTTCCGAATTTTCTTGGTTTTTATCACTCAATGTGGTGTTTTTTCCACGTAGAGCAACAATAAAGGCGATACCAATACCCGCAACAGTCCCTAGTATCAAAGTAAACCCAGCACCATCTTTGCCCAAACCAATCAAAATTGCACCTGATAGGATCGTGGTGAGCGCCAACGCAAACCCAAAATACAGACCCGATTTTGTAACGTGGAATCTGTTTTCACCTGTATAGAGACCATCTGTTGGAAATGTTTTTGTTCGTCTACTTCTAAGGCATGGCGGTGAGATTGTTCATTTTCTGCCATCCGAAAAATACGATCCGCGCTCCCCGATAAAACCTCTTCATACCCTTTGAGTATGCGAGGAGGTGGCAATGGCCCTGCAAAAAATTCTTGCGAACTTGCCATAACCATCTGACGGCTATCTGTTGAGTTGGAATCGCTATTGGGAGGTATTTCAATTTCCGGTGGTGGAACGCTAATTTCACCACCGGAATCGGCATTAGAGTCCATGTCAGACGAATTAGCGGACATTGGGTTTCTTACGCTCTGATTTCAATATCTGATCGTATTTCGAGATAGCTTTAGTCATATCTTTCCCAATCGCCTGCCAATCAGACACAAGGGCTGCACGATCTGAAATTCTATCTCGAACAATTTTCTCAGGTTTTGAATAGCTGTTTAACGAGCCGCCTAAATCAACCAAGCGTGCAATCCCAGTCAAAAAAGAAGTTGTGGGATTAACATTCAGCGTCGTTTTGCTTCTCATGTTCGTCCTCTGTTATTTTTTTCTGTATCGTATACTATACCAAAGATAACGTCCAACCTCAACATGTTACCCACATTTTACGAGTATTTTTGTGACCAGACTCGCCCAATCTCGCCAATACATTACGGATTAGACGAGTCCTAACTCATCACTCATCACCAGAGACTCATCCCTGCCCTTTAATACGTGTCTGGCAAGTCATTGAGATACAACACCGTATCGCCCGACGCCAAATGGGTCTGAGTCCACAGAATCGCCTCAGATAAGCGTTCGACCGCCAAGACTTTATCGGGCGGGAATCCCGCCGTTTTCAACCCCTCAGCCAGCGGGCGCGTGCGCTCAATCCCGACCAGAATCACATCGGTAGCGTACCCCGCCGCAAATTCCCCCAACGCCCGATTCTCAGAGTCCATCAGCGTCCCAAGTTCAACCATCCCCGGCGTGATTAACACCCGCCGCCCCGTCTGGTGCAGCCCCAATACCCGCAGCGCAGACCGCGCCCCCACCGGATTGGCGCTGTAGGCGTCGTTAATCACCGTCAGCCCGCCGCCCGCCGCCTGAGTCACCAAGCGTGCCTCGGACGGACTCAGTGATTTCGCCCGCGCCGCCAATTCTTTGAGCGTCATGCCCTCGTGCAGACCCACCGCAATCGCGCACAACAAATTCGTGACGTTATGCTCCCCCGACACCGGCACAGTAAAAAGTTCTGTCGCGCCCGTCTGCGTATCGGTCACGGTAAAGGTCAGCCCGTCCAACGTCTCGCGCACGTCAGATGCAATCAGCCGGACATCGGCGGGCGGGTTGGCGGGGTCTGCCGTCTTGCTCACCCCGATTCGCGTGGCGGGATGATTTTTCGCCATCATCCCGCGCACATAGAGGTTATCCCAATTAAATATCCCAACCCCGTCGGGCGGCAAGGCGGCGATCAGTTCATACTTGGCAATCGCCGTGCGCTCTAGCGTCTTGAATCGTTCGAGGTGCATCGGCCCGACCTCGGTCACAATCCCGATGCGCGGGGGAGTCAGCCCGCAGATTCGCTTAATCTCGCCGGGAAAATATGCCCCCATCTCGACCACAAAATAATCCAGCGCGTAATTGTCGGTTAAATCGGTGTTGATGGCGCGGCTAATCCCCAACATCGTATTGAAACTTTTGGGCGTCGCGTATGCCCGGAATCGCCCGCCTAATAATTCCGCCACGAAATTCTTGGTCGTGGTCTTGCCATAACTGCCGGTGATCCCGATCACCGTCGGGTTAATCCGCCGTATAGTCGCCCGCGCCATCCGCACGAAACGCTGACGACTCGCTTCTTCCAGCGGCCACATGACGAGGTTGCCCAGAATCAACCAGACCGGACTCACCAGCCAGACCATCACGCCCGCCGCCGTCGCAAGCCCAATCCGCAAGCCGTCGCTCTCGAACGCGCCCGCCGCCCAAAAAATCAACAGCGCCGCGACCAGCGATTCAATCACCCACGCGGCGACCAACAACCGCCTAGCGCGGGGAGTCGGGACATACGCCTTCTTGACTTCGACCTCAGCAGGCAACCACCCTATGAATCCCGCGCCGACCAACGCAATCAGAGTCGGCAGCACAGCCCCGCCTTCTCCGAGGACAATACACAGCCCCGCCGTCACAATCCCGGCGCTGATGGCGCGACGCGGCAAAAATCGCTCACGCTGGGCGAACCACCACGCCGCGAATCGGTTGAATTTATATTCTTCCATCTGATGAAACCGCGCCAGCCGATAGACCCGCCAACCGGTCAGAATCGCCCACAGCAGCGCAATCAGCGCCGCGCTGATGTCAAAAGTCATAAGTCATAGACCCCGATTGTGTCATAATCACACGCGGGGAGAGTGTACCATATCGTCACCGTATGTAGGGACACCCTTCAATCTCTATGGCGGACGTTCAAACAATATGAGATGACTGCGACTGTAGGGACGCCCTTCTGGGCGTCCGCCGCCTGTTCCGAAAACGGACGGCAAGAACGCCGCCCCTACAATCTGGAAGGATAGTGAGGGTATATCCTAGAACTTCGGCGATTCCACAATCAAAAATTGATTGCCTTCAGGGTCGGCAAAAAAGGCGTGCTTGCCCCATGATTCTTCAGTCGGTTCAATGATGAATACCACGCCCTTGGATTTCAAGTCAGCATAGGTCGCCGCCAAATCGTCCACTTCAAACGTGAGCGCCTGCGATTTTCCAATCACCTGCCGGTAATGTTCCCAATTGGAATCCGGCTTATACAAAACGACCTCGGTTTCAGCGCCCTTCGGAGCAACCGACAGCCAGCTCCCAGAACCGTCCTGATTCAACGGCCCATCCATGCGGACTTCAAAGCCCAGCACGTTGACATAGAAATCTTTCGCTTTTTCTTGGTCATTCACGAACAGCGATACTGTACCGACTCTGGTAATCATCGACTTAATCCTCTGCTTGTGTGGGTAAGAACAATAATTCTATTATAGCATATTTGTTCTGTTTTCAGTCAATTGATTCCTGTCACTATTTATTTCTTTCACCCGCAAGCCCGAATCTGATATATCATTTTCGTTATCCTCTAAATCAGGGATTTACCGATGAAACGTCTTGGATTGTTTTTCTTTATCGCTCTTTTGGCCGCGCTCATCAGCGCATCCGCCCAGCCGCCGTTGCCACTGCCTCATGACGGGCGTCAGTTGGGCGATGTCTCCGGCATTGTCATCCCCAGCGACACCGAGCCGATTTCTTACGCCGAGGCCATCGACAGCAACCACAGCCTATCCGCCCCGCTCCTACTCGTCGGCAGCCCAGACAAAGCCCCCGGCGGCGAGGCGCAAATCCTCGCATGGGATAACACGACATGGAGTCCCATCTTCTATCCGGCAATGCCCGTCCCCATCGCCGACGCACGATTCGGCGCAAGCGTCGCCATGTACGGCGTGGAAGACGCTGGCGCGGTGGCCGTGGTCGGCGCACCAGATTTTAACGACGACGGCGGGACGGAAGTCGGCGCGGCCTTCGTCTACCGCCATATCGCTGGCAGTTGGCAATTGGTGACGGAGTTATACCCGCCCGGCGGTAGCGATGTCTATCACTTCGGCACGGCAGTAGAGGTGGTTGGCGAGGGGGATTTCGCCACGATCATCGTCTCTGCGCCGGATGTAGACCATAACGGCTTCACCAATGTCGGCGCGATCTATACCTACACATGGAACTCGACAGACGGCGATTACATGCTCGATTCGACGCTGTACTCGGGCGCGACCCAAAATGATGAGCGTATGGGCGTCGCACTAGGGGCGGATTCTCAAGGCGCGAGCATCATTATCGCCGCCAGCGCGGATATGCCTGACGACAGCGGGCAAGTCTATGTGTTCCATTATGATACCGGAACATGGTCGCCGGATGAGACGCTCGTATCGCCGAATGATGTCGCAAATGGTCGTTTTGGCGCAGACCTCGACTTTGAATGGTGGAATGATGAGGCGCTACTGGTCGTGGGCGAACCCGGCGGCACTTATGACGCCGTATCCAACGCGGGCAGAGCGTATATTTATGGCCGTAACACGACCACAACCGATTGGGCGTTACAGGACAGCCTGCAAGCCGATTCACCAACCGCTGGTGCGGCCTTCGGTGAATCTGTGGCGCTGTCTGGGATGTATGCCTCGCCGGTTATTTTGGTCGGTGAACCGCTGTTCGATGTCCTACTGCCGTCTCTCGTTGAGGAAACTGGGCGCGTTTATATCTACCGCGATGTCGGCTTTTGGTACAGTCAACAGAGTATCTACAGCACCGACACCTATGCTCACTTTGGCGCGTCGGTTGAGGCCGTCGGCTATGACCAATCCGGCTGGATTTTCGTGGGTGCGCCGACGGCTTTCAATCCCACCCCAACACTCGGCGACCCCGGCTCCGGCGCCCTGTATTTCTATAGCCTCGATTTAGACCCTGTGCCGCCCACGGAATTTACTTGGGTCAGCAACGGCAGTTTTGAGACGGCTGGGGCGTCGCCATACCTGCCCGACGGCTGGATTCTCAGGAAGCGCCTGCCGGGGGATGGACGCTCATGTGGGGCTGTCGCGGGGTCGGGCGGCGTCCCGGGCGACAAGGCCTATGATGGATTGTGCGCCTTCAAATTCCGGGGCAATCTAGGCAAAAAGGCCACCCTGATTTACGCCATCACCAAGCCCGATCTCGATATCCTGATTGGGCAACCCATCAGCACCGATGACTCGCTGAGGTTGACCCTACGCTATAAGATGAAGGCCAATAGCAAACCACTGGTGCGGCTGATTGGCTGGCGTGCGCCGCTGAACATAGCGAAGTTCTATCACAAAGTCCAGACACGCCCCGTCGGTGAAAATTATGGCGACTGGCATCTGCTGGATATCGAAGTCCCGATAACCGACACCAATTTCGTCGAACTCCGGTTAATCATAAAGGACAAAAGCCAAACGCTCACATGGTGGGCAGATGACGTAGAAGCCATCTATGTCATTGACGGTAACACCGGCGGGGGCGAACGCAGAGGCACGGACATCCCAGACGGCTTCCGCGCCCCGTAGAAATACGTGATATACACAGACCTCGCCAATGCTTGCGGCGCATTGGTGAGGTTTTTGTGTGTAAAAGATAGTTCAACTCACATCCCCCATTTCGATAGATTTTTCCACCGGACACTTTTGAATCACACATTCTCATTCCCTACGGCTACCCGCCGCCGACACCGCAACACATAGATTTTATTGACAAATTTCACAGGGGGGGTATTTTTATAAGTAGATTTCGCAATGCCTTTCGGCTAAAAGGAATAATGATGTTGAAACTCTTGAAAAATCCTCTTTACCTTGCAATATTATTCCTGTTAATTACAGTTAAATCGATTCTATTGGCGCAGGAAATCCCTGTTTTACCAAATCCTATAGAAGCAATGTCAGAGACAGATTACGCGATATATCACGAAATTCAGAAACAAGATGAGCTATACCATCAAATATTGGCAGATTACATCGACACTATCGACTTATCAGCCCTAAACATCGTTTATTTGAGTGCCCTAGATCACAACGCTCAGATGGAATATATCAACGATGTGGCTCTTATTGAGAATTTTGGGGCTAAAGTAATAACCTCATGGACAGATTTTGAACGTTTTGCAGAGGTGAATTCCCCGCAAATTGTATTCATTCATGGCCTCGCGGTTGCTGAGGTAAATACAGATTGGACTCAAAGGGCTTATCGAAGCGGAGTTTTTATTGTCGGTTTGAATATGACATTCAACGACATGCAAAAAATTACCGGAGATTATTGTTTGGATGAACCTAATCCAGGGTATATGGAATACTTCCCGGAGACGGCGCTTTATTTCACATTCAGTTTACAAACACCTGAAGGAGCGAATCGGCAACTCATCGAGCAAGGTTTGTTGGAAACGTGTAAAGATAGAGATGCTGATTTAGGAGGGGAATATATTGCAGGACATGGTGTCGTCAATCTCCCCATTGTTGCTTCTATCGACGAGGTTGTTATACCTGAATTACGATTTGACTATGCACGATATACCTTGCCACGTTCTAAAGAATTACTACAATTTCCCACTTCTGATAAACCATAGGAACTGTCTAACATGTCAAGAAGATCTCTAACTCTGTCTGCAATACTTGTCTTAGTGCTTGGTTTTTCCATCATTGCATCCACAGTTTTAGCTGGATATGCTGGCTATCCATATCGTATCACAGGGCCGGGGCCAACATCCTATTATAATATAATATTTGGGGTGAGTCTAAAATTGTACCAACAGATATTTTAGCCGCCTATAGTTTTAGAACGTGGGCGATTCACACAGGTGGCTCTCCCCGTCTATTCATAGACCAACTTCAATTACGTGGCCGTATATGGTCTGCATTACCATTTACCGATAATACACCATTACCCGGAAATACACAGCAACCAGGAGCGTGTTGGCGTGTGAGAGATGAAAAACGTCCTTGTACTCATTGTAATCCTGATCCAATTTTAGGAGGGGTACAGCTTTCGCTGGGTTTTGCATCTACTCATGTTTATGGGCCAAGTTATGCTGTGGCAAAACATAAACTGACCGATTCCGATGCTCTTACCGTTGAGTCTACACCTAGATCTCCAAAGCCTTTTTACACCCGAGCTAGTACATCAGGTTTAGAGTCAGTACCCGCATCTGTTTTCAATCGCCCTGACCTTGGAAGTGATATCAATTGTTTTTTTCTGGGTGGCACACCAATCCCTCCTCCGCCCTCATATAACGATGATGAATAATAACTAAGCTCAACCCGCCGCTTTCGGTTGTTGGAAGCGGCGGGTTATTTTACCCCCGACTTACACCCCAAACCACCGCGCCCGAATCTCATCCACGGTCAGAATCCCCTTCGCCGATTCGATTTCCGCCAACCGCGCCGCTGTATCTGTCGGGCGGATATCTGGGAAGGCCGCCACGCAATCCCCCGGCCAAAACGGGAGCAGCTCGGCGGTGATTTTTTCAGCCAAGCGCACCAATTTCGGCCAGAGCGTGCGCTCAATGAATTGGCGCTCGGCCACCGTCGCATTGGCCTCCGTCGCGTTGGCGTCAATCAACCCGACCGGCAAGCCGAACGCCGCCAAAATCTCATCACGATGCGCTAACCGCCCCTTCAAAAAGTCGAGGTCATTGTGCGTCAGCCCAATCGACTGCCATTCGACGCCCCCACCACGTAAGAAGGCCGTCCGGCGCTGCCCGCCGCCATAGCTGGCACGCCACTCACGCTTGATGCGCTCAAAATCCGCATCCCCGACATATTCCTTGATGTTGACGATGCCCGCTGGGACGCCGTGGTCTTGCCCAAAGGTCGATTTGTTCCAAACCACCATCGCTCGGTCACTGTCAATCGCCAGACGCGCCGCCGCCACGCCCGACAAGCCGTAATAGTCATTGGTCGGATGCCAGCGCTTGAAGTGGATGACCTCGGCGGCCTCCAGCGGCACACGCGCCCCGCCCACCTCATACAGATAGCCCGCGATATGATTTTTCGGGTGCGGCACGATGCTCACGCGGTCAGGGCGCAACGGCCAAATTTCCGTCGGCGCGTCCCCGTCCCCGGCCAGATACCAATAGGCGTTGCCCGCCAATTCCAACGCGCCCAACGTCTGCTCCATCAACTCGAATCGGCTGGTGAATGGGTTGGGACGCTCCAGCAACATTTCCAGCGGATGACGGCTGACCTCAGCACGTTTTTCGCCATCCAGTTGATAGACCCGCAGCGGGACGAGCGCCCCGGCCTCAGCGATTCGACTCACCGCCAGATAGACCCATGTCGAGGCGGTATAAGCGTCGAGGTCACGCCACGCGCCGGATGATATCGGATAAGGCAGGGCGGGGTTTAAGGGGAGGGCGTGCCGCAACCCGGCAGCACCATCACGCGGACGAAACCATTGAGTCAACCAGTTGAACATACGAAAAATCCTCCGAAGGCTTTAGATTTTGGACGGATTATGAGAAATAGGGGACTCCGTACTAGGTTTTTCCATATACTAGGAGTCACACATCTAACGAGAAATCTGGAAACACACATCATGAGAACACTGGGTATCCGTATCCTTTTGATTGGGCTTCTGACCTGTTTTTTAACGCTGGGCGCGAGCGCACAGCGCCGCCTGCCATTGCCCGTCAACCCAGACGGCATCCGTAGCGGGGAAGCCCCGCTGATTCAAGTCGGGATGTTTACCGGCTCTGCGACGGCGGCCAATGACGGTTTTGGCGAAGTTGTCGCCAGCACAGGCGGGTTATTGGTGGTCGGTTCACCCGCTGAGAACGTCGCCGCCGTCAATGAAGCGGGCGCAGTCTATGTCTTTCAACCGAACGGCGTAGGCGGATGGGATGAAATCGCCCGCCTCAAATCGCCAACCCCCTCTACTAACGCGCATTTCGGCGCAAGCGTAGCACTGTATGGCGACGGCTTGGATGCGTGGATTGTGGTCGGCGCGCCAGACACCAGCGGCGGCCAAACCGGACAAGGCAAACTGTATATCTTTAAGCCTTCCGCCACGCCCGGAATCTGGGAACCCGGCGGCACATTGCTCTCTCCTCAGCCGAACGTAAACGGACATTTCGCCACCAGCATCGACATCTGGGATAACGGCACATCCCAACCGAGCATGTTGGTCGGTGCGCCGGGTGAAATCGGCTCTAGCCTCAACAGCGGCGCAGTCTACCTCTACCAATTCGTTGGCGGACTCCCAGCAGGCGGGCCAGAACGCTTCTGGGCCAGCGATGAGCAATCCGGCGCCCTGTATGGCGAGACGATCACTCATTTAGATTTCAGCGCCACGCCGGTCTTTTTCGTCGGCGCACCCGGGTACGATAAGCCGGCACCCTTTACGGCCAATATCGGCAAGGTCTATGGCTATATCAATTTTTCCAGCTATACGGAGGGTATCGCATTCACCTCGCCCGGTGCTGAGGCCAATGGGTGGTTCGGCAAATCACTCAGCGCGTACCCGATGGGCGTGCCTAACTATGCCTTAGCCGTCGGCGCACCCACGGAAGATGACAGCGGTCATACTGATGCGGGTCGGGTCTATCTGATGGATGTTCAAGGGGAGTTCGGGACGGTGAGCATCAACAGTCAGACGACGCTCACCGCAGGCGATCCGGCGAACCGCCGCCGTTTCGGTATCGACGTTGACCTCGATTTCACCGAGGGGCTGGTACGGCTGCTGATCGGCGCGGCCACCAATGACAGCACCAATCCCGGACGCGCTTACCTGTTCGATAAAGCAAGCGGCTCTTGGGCGCAAGCAGAAGTCATTGACGGAAATGAGTTCACCAACGACTTCTTCGGCGCATCCGTCTCATTAGAGGAGATGGACAGCAAGACTCACGCCTTCATCGGTGCGCCCCTCGGCGACCCCGATACCGGTTCAGCCCCGGCGACCCCCGGCGCGGCCTATATCTACCTACGCCCCAGCCCCGGCATCACCATCACACCGGCAGGGACGCCCCCGTATTACACGTATGAGGATGGCTCAGGCAATGTCCAATACAACATTGTCCTCAATACGCCGCCTACTGGCGATGTCTCCGTCCAAATCAGTTACGACGGTGATGATTGTGTATTTGCCGACCCAATACGCAGCGACAGCGACACCACCATATTCAACGCGTTCAATTGGAACTCACCCTATACCGTCACCGTTCTGGCCGTAGATGATGCCATCGCAGAAGTGGCTGAAACCTGCACCATCACGCACACCACCACCTCTACCGACCCCGCCTACGATGCCCTCGCCCCGTCGGATATCGTCGTAGACGTCATCAGCGATGACACCGCAGGCGTCACCATCTCAATTTTGCCCTCCGCCCCATACACCGTGAGCGAAGACGGCACACAAATCGAAAACCTCTCACTCCACCTCACCAGTGAACCCACCAATCAAGTCAGGGTTAACCTTGCCTTTATAGGTGATCAATGTGTGTTAATGGATACTATTTCGCGCGATAGCCTGTATAACTTCACTTTCAGCCCATCCAACTGGAATGTCGCCCAAAATGTAGACATCAACGCGGTGGATGACCTCTTAGATGAAGGTACACATAACTGCACCCTCGATTTGTCCATCGATAGCGAAAACACCCTTGATAGCATTTATGGCGATGTCACGATCCCATCCATTGGCCTCACCATCATCGACAACGATGGCCTAGTCATCTCTGGGGTAGAACTCGTCCGCAATGCCAGCATGGAAGACCCCGTACCCGGCAAACCAGAGAAGCCGCAGTTCTGGATTTTCAAAAAGTTCGCTGGGGCGGACACCCGCGTGTGCGGCGTACCGGAACAAGTCTTTAGCGGTTCGTGTTCGGTCCAGTTTGGCGGCAATGCCACTGGCCCACGCGCCGTCTTGCGTTCTACCCGCACCAAAATCAGCCTAGAAAATGACCTCGGCCTCAGCCTCAGCACCGATGACACCGTGCGGGTGCAGTTTAAGTACAAACTCAGTGGCGTCAAGTCGGACGCGGTGATGCGGATTATCGCCTTCCGTAATTTCGGCGGAGACCGCACCGTCATCGCGCAGATTGACTTACCGCACCCCGGCGATTCGGATTACACCCAATGGTTGACCTTCGACCAGACCTTCCCCATGACGACCACCAATTTCAAGCAACTCCGACTGGTCTTTAAGGACTTCAGCAAGAAGGGCAAATGGTGGGTTGATGACGTGAGCTTGCTCTACATCGACAACCCATAACGACTGTCTCATCTTCAGACCGCGATTGTCGGGACGCCCTTGTGGGCGTCCTCCACCATAATATGGGATTCGTAGGGGCGACCCATGGGTCGCCCACCGCCGTTCCCTACCGCGTCACAGTCAGCCGGAAGCGGCCAATCGTCGTCCCGGCTGACCGTTCATAGCGCGTGGCAAGCACGTAATATTTGCCGTCGGCGGGGATGTTGAAAGCGGTGATGAGGCTGTCGCGCTCTTTACCGTCCACGATGTCATCATGCGTGGCGATTTCGTTCAAATTGGGATCAAGCAACACGACGAACGGGTCGAGGCTGCCGTTGACCCGCGCAAGGCTGATCGTCACGCGCTCACCCGCCCCCGCCTCAAACGCATACCAGACCTCATAGCGTTCGGCGCTGAGGTCACGTTCGGCGGGCTGTCCTGTTATCAACTGGATAGCGAGGTCGGGGGAACTGCCCAACGCGCTATCAGGAATTTTATTCAGCGTCAGCAAAAATTGCCCCGATGAGCGTCCCCCCGCTTCGCCATAGCGCGTCGCGATAATCAGATATTGCCCATCGGCGGGGACTTGCCAGCGCTCAATACGGGCATCCGACGACCCCTGCGAGTCATCGGCTTCAACCAAGATTTGGCGGTTGGCGTCCACAATCCGCAGCAACGGGTCGAGTCCGCCGCCGTCACGCCGCATAATCAGCGTCACGAGGTCGCTCTGCTTGGCGCGGAAGCTGTAATACACCTCTGGCGCATCGTCGGTGATGGCATTGGCTACCGTGTCGCCATAGCGCAGACCACTGCCGCTTTCGGCGCTCACGCCCAGCCGGTCAACCTGTAAATCGTATGTCCCGCTGGTCGTCCCATAAGCAAACCCGAATCGCGCCGCCGTCAGCGTGAATGTCCCGCTGCGCGGCAACCGCAGTTGCGCCGTCAGTTGTCCCACCTTGATGTCCTCATCACGGGTGAGCAATAGGCCGCCGTCGGGGTCGCTCAGGGTCAATAGGGCGTCGAGGTCGCCGCCTGTGATGGTCAGCGTCACGCGCACGAATTCCCCGCGCAACCCGTCGAATCCGTAGCGCTGGAACGGCGCACGGTTATCCAGCCTTCCGGTCACGCCCACGCCATAGGTCAGCGCGGTAGGGGAATCCGCACCTTGCGCGAAGGTCGGCAAGCTGAGCAGAAATAGCAGGGCGAGGATGATTTTTTTCATGCGACGATTATAGCAGTATTGTCGCAAGCCGCCCTGTAGGGACGTCGGCGTATGCTACACCCCCTCTCAGGACTCAATAACCCATGCCTGTCCGCCCAACACGTTCATCCCTGCGGCGCTGGTCTTCCATTGAATCGTGAGCGTGTGCGCCCCGGCGCTAACCTCGGTCAACAACAGCACAAACCCCACAGTCTGAGCCGTCCCCGTCGCGCCCGGCGTGGCCTCAAACGACCCGTTCGACCCGTTCAAGGCCAACCGTGTCCCGTCTAGCGCCGCATCCAGATATACCCGCCCGCCGCCCGTGTGATAGCCCGCCGCGCTATACCCGACTAGCACATCACCGCCGCGAGTCGTCAGGTTTAGCGTCGCCAGCGTCCCCCATGCCGTTGAGCTTGTGGCGGCGGCGGCCACAGCTACGGCGGCGCGGGCGTTCCCAGCTTCCAGATACGCCAGATTTTCCCCAATGGCGTTCATATCACCGGCGTTAACCACATCATTGAGCGCCCAATCTTGTTTGGGCGTCGTCCATGTCGGCATAGTTTGTCCCCCCTTATCGGATTATGGTTGGCGGACGCGCCGTTGCGCGTCCCTACTCATCACTGCCCTTAACCCGCCAGCAGAGTCGATACCCCCAGCGGCGCGAGTCCAACCGACCAATATTCCGCCGACGGGGTGCGCTCCAACGTCCAGACCGTCTGGTGACGCGCCCCGCCCATCGTGACCTTGTGCATCTCCCCAATCAGCGTATACACCCCGTCGTGACCGGTATGCGGATCCATCACGCGCACGCGGTCAAACAACGAACGCGCCAACGCATGACCGAACCCCGCCCGTTCGCTGAGGGTCAAGCGCGATAACGCCCCGCGTGGGTCGGCGTGACCCGCCAACTCAAAATCCGCCCGCGACTCGCCAGCCTCTAGCGAATCCAACAGCGGAATCTGAAGGCTGAGGGTGTGCGGGCCATACGCGGCGGCGCTGGTATTGTCTGAGCGCTCCACCCACGCCACATCCCCGCCGATGACCGGCGTCCCGCGCACCCGCGCCCCATCCAACAGATAGACCGCGTTCGCGCCGCTGTTCTCAATCGCCAGCGTGACCGCCCCGCCTTCAATCGCCACCACCGTGACGCTCACATCGCTGGTTTTATCGTCGCCCATCCCGTCCGGCTGAGCATTGGCCGTGAAATCCACCCCAACCTCCGGCGATTCGATATACGCCGCGCCAACCGCACGCCCTTGACCATCGCGTAAGCGGACAATCAACGTCAATGGGCGAGTCGGGCGGATGCGTTGCGCCCCGTCCAATGTCCACAGCACGGTATTAGGATTCCCCACCCGGCGCGGCCTGACCCCGACTCGCACGCGGTTAATCACGTCCCCGCCATAGATATAGGTCGCGTCCTCGCCCAATGAGTCGAGCGTGGCATCCGGCGACCCGCTGACCAGCGCATAATCCCGCCCGCGATAGGTCAAGACGCCCTCACGATCTGCCGAGAAGCGCCCGCCTTCCGCCTGCGCGATGGCCTGAATCACGCGCAAGGCCGCCGCGCCGCCTCCCCATTGCTCCCCAAACGAGGCGAAATGCGCCGCGCCCTCCCCGACATCTCGCGGCAGGCCGTCCAAATCGGGGTGACTCAGCACCGACTCAATCGCTTCGTGCGACATCACATCCAACAACAGGCCGGGGCGGACGAGCGTGTGCAGCAAGCGCGATTCCGTCCCCGCAATGCTCAGAGTCGCCATCCGGCGGCCATACTCTCCGGCCTGTGGCTCTGCATAGGCGACTTCCCCGGTGAACATGCGCCGCCAACTGCCGCCGTCGTCCACCTCAATCGTGACCGGCGTCCCCGGTGAAAATCCCAGCGCCCCGTCTCGTTCCGGCGCATACTGCCCGTCCTCATTGTCTAGGATGATGCGCCCATGCCCGCGCCCTACGCGGTCATCGACCCGGCGCACTCCCAGCCGCCAACTCATCTCCACCACATCCGCCGTGGCGTCCACATCGTCAATCATCACGCGATACATCATTTACCCCCAATCTGGGCGCAGCACGCTGCGCTCCTCCAAAATTCACGTTGTTTACAGCGCGGACACGTCAATGCCGTGTCCCTACTGCTTTTCCTCGCACTTTGTACCTGCTTTTTCTCATCACTCAAGACTCATCACTCATATTCCCAACGTCCAGATATGCCGGAACGCCGCCGCCAGATAGCGCCCCGCCCCGTAGGTCGTCATCCCGATTTCGACTTGAACCCTCGGCGGATATTTCAACGCCCCGCCCAGCCGGACATCCGCCCGCAGCGCCGCGAAATACGCATCGGTCAAGTCCGCCAGCGTCGCCAGCCCAGCACGCGGAGTCGTGCCGCGCCCCTCTGGGCTGACCAGCAGCAGATGGGTGATTTCCGCCGTATACACCGCGCCCGTTTCACCCAGAGTCACCATCGCCAATCCATCACCGCGCCCGCTGAACAAACGCCCGCCGAATTGGTTCTTGTCGCGTTCGGTGGGCATCACCAGTAAGGCGGGCAGTAGCGCCGAATCCACTTCAGACGGGACATCCGCCGCCGCAAAACTCATCGCCACGCCGTCCACCGTGAGGTCTGCCAACGCCGCCAACGCATCGCTAAAATTCCCCATCGCTATACCCCAATCCGCGTCAGCGCCCGCGCATCGGCGCGTAACGCATCCGGCACAGCGCGGGTTGGGTCGCCGTCCGCCTCACGATACAACCACGCCGCCCAGCGATAGCCCAGCGACTCCGCCGCCGCATCGGGCGTGAATGTCTCTAAGACCGCGCCCGAAGATTGGCTGGCCGCCGTCGTCCCGTTGATCGCCCGCTTGACCGTGACGGTGGTGGCGGTGGTGGCCGTCACGCGCAGCAATTCTGACCCCATCCGCACCAGATGACCGGCCATCAGTCGGGGCGAGTCGCCCGCCGTGTCCGCGCCCTCGGTATCAGCCACGGTCAGGGTCGTGGTGCTGGTATTGATGGGTGTCGTCAGCACCGCGCCGCTGATGCGCCACGCCGACTCCGGCGCGTAGTGATACGCCCACAGCCCGACGATGACCGCCTCACCGGACGCGAACGACTCGCCATCAGTTCTCCGCAGTAGCGTCCCGCCCACCAGTTCAACCTCGCCTACATTGACCGCCGCGCCTTCAATCGTCAGTGATTCCAACGCCAATAAATCGGCGGGGAGGGTGAGGATGTCGCCGTCATAGGGGTGAACCATCGCCCGCACCGCGCCGCGTAGAGGAGCGAGTCGCCGCCCGGTATGGGTGATGACTTGCGCCTCTGCCGCCCGTAGCGCCATCAGCAACCGCGCCTCGTCTTGTGCGCTCAAAACCGCCGAGTCCAGCCCAAGCCGCCGCTTTAAGCGGGTCAGGGTCAAAAAACTTTGCATGTGTGCTATCTCCTTTTGCGTTATAATCGCTAAACTGTTCCCAACACGGGGAAAATCGATGTCCAGACGCCTGCTCACCGAGGCGCTCGAAGTCGCGCCGGAATGCGAAATCTTCATCACCGACGTGCAGTTCGTCCAATGGGGGCGGGATGTAATTTTTGGCTGTGAATGTCACGCCTCGGTACATCTGCCGCCGCTACACTTCCGGCTGCTGTTCACCGATACCCGCGAGTTCAAATGGAAGACTTACGCCCATGCCGAGGTCGGCCTGAACATCCCGACGACGGAACTGGTCGATTTTGCCCCCGGACAAGGTGCTCACCGCCGTGACGCGGCCATCTTGACCGCGCATTTCGCGGTGACAATATCCTACGGCCTGCTGACGCTTGAGACGCGCACCCGCCGGATCCACCTCTAAATCGGGAACAAAATTCGGCGTTCAGACGTATGCTGATAAAGAATCGTTGATGATGATGCGAGGTTCGCTTTTGCCAATAGGCACGAAATTTGTCTACTGAATACTTCTCATCACTCATCACTCAAAACAAGGATTTCCCCATGCGTCGAATACTCGCACTGCTCACGCTCTTAGCCGTCCTCATCGCGCCCGCCGCCGCTCAATCAGACCGCGCTACGCCGTCCGCGCTGACTGACCTCATCCCCGCCGATGCCGTCTTTTATCTGACGGGTCGCGCCGACGCGGGCTATCTCGAAACCCTGAAAGGCCTGTGGCCGCGCCTGCAAGAGGAGGTGTTCAACGGCTCAAGCCGCTTCCCTTCTTATGAAGAGGTTTTTGAGGACGGCACGCTGAGGGAAATCCTCAACGATACTGTCACTTGGCGGGGCGACCATATCGCCATCGCCGCGCTGGACGCCAAAACCCTTGTCGCAATGGCCGATGATTTTGAAGCGGGCTTTGAAGCGGGCGGCCTCGTCCTCGCCTTTGAGGTCAAAGACCGCGCCGCCGCCGAAACGTGGCTGGCGGAGGAGCTTGATTTAAGCATCATCTCAACGCCAAGCACGCGCTACGCCGTCTACAGCATCCCCGCCCAAGGCATCACGCCGGTTGTCA
>DAOTTP010000130.1:0-1693 GCA_034437835.1 Anaerolineae bacterium
TTTTTTCCTGACTCTTGAACCAAGCAACCCACTTTAGTGGGTTTTGCAGTGCATTAGACGGGGGTTTTAACCCTCGGCGGCGGATTGGCGATAGGTTCAACCATTTCACATTAGCCGTATCATTTCACATTAGCCGTATTGATTGACTTGTAACGCAAAAACAAACAATCTAGGTTATACTGTGCTGATTATTTTGACCAACAGACTGCGGCACAGACAAAGTGATGCAAGACTCAATTATCGACATTAAAGGCGTGCGCGACGGGTTGCTCATCGTGATTCGTCCCGATGCGGAATGGCAGGCGGCCATCCGTGAACTGACCCAGCGCATCGACAAACAAGCCAGCTTCTTCACCGGGTCGAAAATCACCGTCAACCTCGGCAATCGCCCGGTGCCGAAAGCGGCTTTAGCCTCGCTGAAAGCCGCGCTTGACCGTCGCAATCTGCCTATCGCGCAAGTCCTGACCGATAGCCCGACCACCTATGACGCCGCCGATGCCCTCGATATGCGCGTCGGACAAGCGACCTATGCGCCAGACCCCGTCCTCAATGAGGAGACCGCGGCCTATCAGACACAGGCGTTTGACCCGCAAGAAGAAGCCACGCCGGGGCTGCTCGTCCCACGCACCTTGCGGAGCGGGCGCACCGTCCGTACCGAGGGGCATGTCGTCGTCATTGGCGATGTCAACGCCGGGGCGGAAATTATCGCGGGCGGGGATGTGATTATCTGGGGCGTACTGCGCGGAATGGTTCACGCGGGGGCGATGGGCAATAAAAAAGCCATCGTGTGTGCGCTAGAGATGTCTCCGACCCAACTCCGCATTGCAGACCTATACAGCATCACCCCGAAAGAGCGCTTCCGCTGGGGGCGCAACCGCCCAGAGATGGCGCACATTGACGGGGATTATATCGTCGTAGAGCCGTGGCAACGCACGCCACGAAAGGACAAGTAACCGATGGGCGGCAGAGTCGTCACCGTAACATCTGGCAAGGGCGGCGTCGGCAAGACGACCACCACCGCCAATCTCGGCGTCGCATTGGCGCGTTTGGGCAAAAAAGTGGTGATGATTGACGCTGACATCGGCCTCCGCAACCTTGATATTGTGATGGGGCTGGAAAATCGCATCGTCTATGACCTTGTGGATGTGGTCGAAGGCCGCGCCAAAGTCAAACAGGCCATGATTAAGCACAAGCAATTTCCTGACTTGTACCTGATTCCGGCGGCGCAGACTCGCGATAAAAGCGCGGTCAGCCCAGCGGATATGATTCAGTTGTGCAACGAATTGCGTAAAGATTTTGATTTCATCGTGATTGACAGCCCCGCCGGAATCGAGCGCGGCTTCCGCAATGCCCTCGCGCCGTCAGATGACATCTTGATTGTGACCAACCCTGAAGTCTCAGCCGTGCGTGACGCAGACCGCGTGATTGGTTTAATCGAGGCCGAAAACAAAGGCCCCGCACGCCTAATTTTGAATCGGGTTAAAATGGATATGGTTCGCAAAGGCGAAATGATGTCCGCCGACGACGTGACCGACATCCTCGGAATCAAGCTGATTGGCATGGTTCCCGATGATGAGGGCGTCGTGTCGGCCTCCAACAACGGTTCGCCGGTGGCGTTGGATGACAAATCGCGCAGCGGGCAAGCCTATCGCAACATCGCACGGCGGCTGACCGGTGAAGATGTGCCGTTCAT
>DAOTTP010000131.1:0-3882 GCA_034437835.1 Anaerolineae bacterium
TTTTTTCCTGACTCTTGAACCAAGCAACCCACTTTAGTGGGTTTTGCAGTGCATTAGACGGGGGTTTTAACCCTCGGCGGCGGATTGGCGATAGGTTCAACCATTTCACATTAGCCGTAAAATCTAAATCACCCGTCTGGCGCACGATGCCAATAGGCCGAAATTAAAAATATTGCCGTCAGTCCCGCAAAATAGCCAACCATAGATGAAAATAGCCATTGCCCGTAAGCATCCGATTCGCCCCTATCACCCACCAATAAAATAATTGCAACCAGACATACTAAATATGAAATAAACGCACACATTAAGTTGAAGTGTATTCGGCTTCTAGACCTTTCAATAGAAAGGTTACTAAAAATAATTTTTGTCAAAAGCATTAGACAAAACCCTAAGAGTAATAAGAAAACAAGCGAACCGATAATCAGATTGAATAAAGCAATAAGCGCACAAGCAACTATACCTCCTAGAATTATCCTGAAATGATGTTGTGCGTTCTCTGGTCGAGTGAAAGCAACAATGAAATTAAGGTTATAAACATACATCAATAAGACAGCACAGATCAGATATGGCACAATCAACCATAAGAAACCCATAACATCAAGATTTGTATTAGCCCCCCACCCCCAAGCGATCATATTTGAACAATATGATATGGGACAGCACGCAATAACGGTGAAGAGTAACAGTGGTTTTCGGAGCATAAAGTTATCCTCTGAGGTAGAAATTTTCGTAGAGACAGTATTTTTGCCGTCCGTCTTGAATTACCATCAAAAAACAAAACAGCCAAAGATTTTCGTCTTTAGCTGTTTGTACAACCGATGGGATGAATAGCATCAAAACGCCGAGCTATTTTCCCTCAAATTCGCGCCGCAATAGACCAAACTGCTTAATATCGACAAAGCGCCCGTGTTCCCAGCAGCTTTCGCGCCAGACACCCTCCGCCTTGAAGCCGCACTTGAGCATTACCCGTTCCGAGCCAATATTGCCGTCCGTACAGTCGCCCTGAATACGGTGCAAATCGAGGTTTTCAAAACACCAACCGATGATGGCTTGTGCCGCCTCGGTAGCATATCCCTGACCCCATAGTGACGGCAGAATATGGTAGCCAATCTCAATATGGCGATTATCACGATCCCAACTTGCCGCGCCGCACATCCCAATTACGTGATCATCGCCGATTAGGGTGATTCCCCAATCAATCCGCCTTGGTTTTGATAATTCCCCGCCAGCCAATCCATCATACCGATAGCCTTTTCTGGCGTGTCTGTCGGGTCATTATTCAGGAATCGCAATACCTGCGGGTCGCCAAAAATCGCGGCCATCGCATTTGCATCCCCATGAGTCAATTGACGCAACCGCAAGCGTTGGGTCGTTAAAATCGGAAATTCAGAAAAATCAAACATTTCATCCCTCATCTATTAAATGGGTAGGGGTTTGGCGCACCAAACTCCTACCCATTTTCCACATATTTTTAACTGGGCGCAACATGGCGTGATATTAAATCACGCTCAAACCCTGCTCCAAGTCGGAAATCAGGTCGTCGGCGTCCTCAATCCCAACCGAGAAGCGCACCAGATTGTCCTTAATCCCCACCGCGAGGCGTTCCTCGGTGGTTTTTTCATAAAAACTCATCAGCGCGGGCTGCTCAATCAAGCTCTCGACCCCGCCGAGGCTGGCCGCGATATACGGGATGTTCAGCGCGTCGATGAAACGCCCAGTATCTTGCAAATCACCGCGCACCTCAAAACTGACCACCCCGCCGAAGCCGGTCATCTGACGGGTAGCGATGTCATGTTCTGGGTGTGAGGCCAAGCCCGGATACCAGACGCGCTCGATTTGCGGCTGTGCCTCTAGGAATTCGGCCACCCGCTGCGCTGTCGCGTTTTGCTGGCGGACGCGCAAGCCCAATGTCTTAATCCCGCGCTCCAACAAGAAAGCGTTCTGCGGGTCAACCACCCCGCCTAAGACGCCCCGACTGTCGCGGATGGCCTTAATCCGGTCTGCCCGCCCGCTGACCACGCCCGCCAACAAGTCATTGTGACCGCTGAGATATTTGGTCGCGCTGTGGATGACGAAATCGACGCCCCACTCAATCGGGCGCTGATTAATCGGCGTGGCGAAGGTGCTATCGATCATGGTCATGACGCGGTTTTTCTTACCGATTTCAGCGATACGCTCAAGGTCTGCGACGCGCAAATAGGGGTTTGTGGGGCTTTCGGACAGGATGAAGCGGGTCTTGCGGGGAATAATCGCGGCTTCGATGGCGTCATAATCGCCACATTCGACCACCGTCGTCTCAATGCCGAGGCGTGCGAGGAAGGTTTGACAGAACTGCCGCGTGCGGCGATAACAGTCTGCCGTCATGATGATGTGCGACCCGGTGGGCAAAACCGTCAGCAGCAGCGACGTGACCGCTGACATCCCACTGGCGAACAATACCGCGTCTTCGGCGCTATCGAGCGCCGCCAATCGTTGCTCTACTGCGGTGATAGACGGGTTGCCATAACGCCCGTATTCTTCCCGTGAATGACCGTCGCCCCATGTCTTGGATTCCATGAAGTCAATGAGGTCTTGCGTGTCATTAAACGTATAGGTCGCCGTCTGTACGATGGGGGTATTGAGTGAATTATGCGCCTTGCGACGCGCTGCCCCGGCGTGTACCGCCCGCGTGCTTGCCCCACGGTGGAAGGCCTTGCGCTGCGCCTTCTTGTGCTGTTCCGTCTCGTTCACCGTGTCCTCAATGTGTTGTGCGACCATAGCCGTGTGTTTCCCTCGGTATCGTTGAAATCAAAAGCGCCCAACCCCAAAATATCCAGAGGATGGGCGCTTTTTGACTCGGCCAAGAGATAGCAAAAAGCATCGTCCCTAAGCCTTTTCAGAAAGCTTATAAACGATGCTGTGGAGACGGATGAGTCAACAAGCACACGCTTATCTATCGGCGCTACCCGCGCCGTCGGAATTGGCACCCTTCCATCTTCTGAAGGATGGGGGTTGCCGTGACATCATAGGCCCGATTGCCTCAGTCACTCTGGATAAGATGGGTGTTGGTAACGTGCGTGATTGTGTAAACTGTAACGAATAAATTCAAAACACGCAAGGGGTATCAAGGTTAATGTTAGATTGGCTCATCATCGGTGGCGGCATTCACGGCACGCATATCTCATTTCAATTGACCGGGCGCGGCGGCGTCCCCGCAGACCGCGTGCGCGTCCTCGACCCACATTCAGCCCCCCTCGCCTGCTGGGATATGTTCACCCGCGCCGTCGGGATGGAATATCTGCGTTCGCCAATGGTTCACAATTTACATTGGGATCAGGGATCGCTCGGGTTGTACTCGCGGATTCATGAAGGCGAGCCGGATGTCCGATTCATCCCGCCGTATGCCCGTCCATCGTTGCCGCTGTTCAACCAGCACAACGCGCACATGATCAAAAAATTTAAGTTGGATAAACTGCGCGTGCAAGGCTGGGCAAAAGGTCTGCACCGCATCAGCGATGGTTGGCGAGTCGAAACCGATAACGGTGATTTGAAAGCCAGTCGTGTCGTGCTGGCGCTGGGATTAGGGGAACAACCACACACGCCGGAATGGGCAAAACATTTGGATGAGAATCGTGTCCAACATATTTTCTCCACCGGATTTGACCGTGCCGCGCTATCCGGCACAATCGCCGTCATCGGCGGCGGAATCACCGCCGCGCAAGTCGCCCTCACGTTAGCGGAAGACCAACCGTTGGGCAAAGTCGCGCTGATTCGTCGCCACGGGGAGCGTGTCCATGACTTTGACGCCGACACCGGTTGGATGAACGCCATCAATCTGACTGGATTCGCGCAAATCGACGACTGGGCGGAGCGCCGCCGCGTGATTAAGCAAGCCCGTTATCG
>DAOTTP010000132.1:0-72741 GCA_034437835.1 Anaerolineae bacterium
AACCCCGATCAAAGATCGTTTGGACTTTAAATCATCCCTCCATTATTACCACCATTGCCGGGTTCCCCAATTTTCCGTTACTTGGTTGAAGGTTCTCGTCATGCACCAGAAGAATTCGCCGGAGAGCTTGAACGCTTACTCCGAGCAATGAATGGTAAAACACAATATTGCAATTTGCTCCCCATCCCTTACTTCAATGGAGGGTTATTTGCCGAAAATTCTTTAGGCGCTGATGATGGGTTAGAAGTATTGAATATCACTGAAATTCCGGGCGCATTAGATATCTTGGGCGAAGCCGCTGATGCAGACTGGCGTTATGTCAACCCAACGATTTTCGGTACATTATTTGAGGGCGCTCTCGACATCAATAAACGGGCGCAGTTAGGCGCTCACTATACCTCTGAGGCCGATATTCGATTGGTTATTGACCCTGTATTGATGACCCCACTATGGGATCAATGGAATAAAACTTACGCCGAAGCAACCCCTCTCATGCAAACATTCCTTAACCCCGGAACGTCGCCTGAAATCATCGTTCAGACGGAAACCCGCTTGCGTAACCTACGTGACACAATGCTCGCTCAGATTAAAAAGATGACCGTATTAGACCCTGCATGTGGTAGTGGAAACTTCCTGTATGTGGCCTTAAAGACACTCAAAAACCTAGAGCGCCAAATTCGTAACTTCTTTCACCCACTCGCCCCGCATGACTTCTATGATATTGTCACGCCGCGTCAATTCTTTGGGATTGAAAAAGACCCTTTTGCAGCTCGTTTAGCACATGTGGTTTTATGGATTGGCTATCTGCAATGGCGATATGAGGATCAGGGGAAACTGTATTGGGTGAGACCGCGTGAAGTACCCCATGCGCGCGCTCTCACTAACCCCATCATCCAAGACAAACTTCTGGATACCGACCCAGAGCGCGTGACCAATGATGATGCGATTTTGCGCTATGATTCGGATGGAAAGCCCTATGAACCAGCATGGCCGTCTACCTCAGTCATCGTCAGTAATCCACCCTTTTTAGGGTCACAATCTCTGTTGGCAGAGTTAGGGGGGACATATACACAGGCCTTACGAAACCTCTATCAGGGCCGTGTTCCCGGAACGGCAGACTTAGTAACGTACTGGTTTGAGAAGGCGCGGAAACACCTTGAGGAAAATAAAACTCAGAGGGTCGGGTTAATCTCAACCAACAGCATTCGCGGTGGAGCAAATCGCAGGGTGCTAGAGCGCATCCAAAAAACCGGCGATATATTTATGGCATGGTCTGATAAAGATTGGAAATTGCCCGAAAAGGGGGGGAAATCGCCAAAACTTCTACTCGTACTGTCAAAGGCGGAAAGAAAAAGAAATTAAAAGATGCCGCTGTCCGTATTTCAATTATAGGATTTACCGCAAACGCCACTGAGCCAAAAACACTCAATGGTCAAATCGTGACCAACATCAACCCAGACTTAACCTCTGGCCCAGATATGACAAAAGCAAAAAAACTAAAATCAAATACGAATATCGCTTTTCAAGGTCCCGTGAAAGTCGGTGAATTCGATATTCCTCAATCATTGGCACAAGAGATGCTGCATCACACAAATCCGTCTGGCAAAAATAATGCAGACGTACTCAAACAATATCTCAACGCCGATGATATTACCCAAAGAAGTCGTGGATTCTGGATTATTGATTTCGATAATATGACTGAAACAGAGGCACGCGATTACATCGCCCCTTTCAAGCATGTCGAAACACATATAAAACCCAAACGATTGCAAAATAATGACCGTCAACGGCGCGAAAACTGGTGGAAGTTGGGGCGAAGCGGAAGTAATTATCACGAGGCGATAAAAGGATTAAGACGCCAGATTTTCACGCCTCGCGTGGCGAAATATAGGGTTTTCGTCTGGCAGCCCATTGAAATACACCCTTCAGATGCTGTCGTTGCCATCGCCCGTGACGATGACTACTTCTTTGGGGTACTACACTCTTATCTACATGAAATCTGGTCGCTACGGAAAGGCACATGGCTCGGACAAGGTAACGACCCGCGTTATACCCCAACCACAACCCTTGAAACCTTTCCGTTCCCGTACCCCATCAACCAGAAATCGGGCGGGGCGTCGCAAAATACTATTTCAAGTACAGCCGTCGCCTTACACACAGAACGCGAGGCGTGGCTTAACCCTCAAGATTTACTTGCGCTGGATGCCACTGAAAAAGCGCTCAAAGACCGTACCCTAACCAACCTCTACAACGCGGTCAGCGCTTATCGTGAAGGGAAGAATGGGCGCAACAGCAAAATCCCAGAGATAGCGCGTAAATTTGCCCCGCGCATGATGGAATTACATGACCATTTAGACAAAGCCGTTCTGTCGGCTTATGGATGGGATGATTTGGTTGGGATACTTCGCACATCATCTGGTGAAGAAACCCTGCTGAAACGCCTACTGGAAGAAAATCAGAAACAGGGCTAAATCGTCACTTCATCCCCGTCGTGGCGATCCCAGTGGTGATATATTTTTGCAAGAACGCGAACACCACCGTGACCGGTAGCGCCGTGAGGACGGTCATCGCCAGAATTAAATCCCAATCGGTGTTGAGTTCACCCCGGAACGAGTTCAATCCGACTTGAAGAGTGAAAAACTCGCTGTTTTGCAGCACGACCAGCGGCCACAAAAAGTCATTCCAGCGCCACATCACGCTAAAAATCGCCAATACCGCCAGCGCCGGACGCGCCAACGGTAACATCACCTGTAGATAAATCCGCCACTCACTCGCGCCGTCCAGCCGCGCCGATTCGAGCAATTCATCGGGGATGGTCAGCATATATTGACGCAGCAAAAACACGCCCGTCGGGGTCGCTACCGTCGGGACAATCAACCCAATCAGGCTGTTAAACCAACCGATTTCGGTAATCACCAGCAGCAATGGCACGAGGATGACCGAGAGCGGCACGAGCAGCGTGGCAATCATCGTGAAAAAAATCATGTTTGCGCCGGGGAATTTATACTTACTCAGCGCGAAGGCCGCCATGCTGTTGACCAACAGAGTCAAAATGGTGGCGACCACCGTCACAATCAGCGTATTGAACAAATAGCGCGGAAAATTGAACTTTTCGACGCCGCGCACATAATTATCAAAGCTGAAGTAGACCGCCTCTACCGGCTTGAGCGCCTTGATATTGACGCGGGTAATCTCTGCGGGCGCGGCGGGGTCAATCATTTGCGCCTCAATCCCAACGCGACGCGCCCGCGCCATCACGCGGGTTGTGCCGTCCTCCAATGTCACGATGAACATTGGCAGCGGCTCATCAAAACCGTCTACGGTCACGGTTTGCTGTTGATAGGGCAAAAATCGCGGCGGGAAGCGCTGAATTTCGTTGATGTCTTTGAACGACGACATCACCAGCCACAACACCGGTCCAAACATCACGAGCGTGCCGAGGATAAGATAACCATACGTCAGATAGTCGGTCACATCTAACCGGTTAACCCCGCGTGTGCGGGTGAAAAATGTCTTTAACGCAGCCGTCATCCCCATCCCCTTATAACGCCAACTCAGAACGGCGTGCGATACGAAGTTGCAACAACGTGAACACCGACAACACCACCGCCAGAATCACCGACGCCGCCGCCGCGAGGCCATACAGGTTGCCACGCCCCGCAAACGCCGTCAGATAAATATATTGAATCAGGTAAGTGGTCGCCGTGCCGGGGCCGCCGTTGGTGAAGGCATACACTTGGTCAAACACTTGCACCGCCCGTATGAGCGATAGCACCAACACGACCAACATGGTCGGCATCAGCAGCGGCAGCGTGATATTGCGGAAGGTCTGCGGCGGATTCGCCCCGTCAATCGACGCGGCCTCATATAATTCATGCGGGATGCTCTGTAATCCGGCCAACAGAATCAGCGTGTAGAACCCCATCTGTGACCATACGCTGATGAAGATGACCCAGAACCGCGCCCAATCGGGGTTGGTCAAGAAGGCGGCGCGTTCCCCTCCCATAGAAGAGAGTAGCCCATTGATGAGGCCGTCATTTTGCAGAATCCAGCGCCAAATCAGCGCAATCACCACAGGCGACAACAGCACAGGGTAGAAGAACACGCTGCGGAAAAATCCGCGCCCGCGTATCTTACGATTAAGCGCCAGCGCCGTCACCAGCGAGAACGCAACCATCACCCCGACTTGAATCACGACAAAGCCGACGGTGTTGAAGGCCGCCTTCCAGAACAAGTCCTCTTGGCAGGTATTCGGGTTGGTGAAATCTTGGCAATTAAAAATCGTATTGAAGTTCTGCAAACCAACAAACGGGCGCTGGTCTGGGAAAATATTCGAGCCACCAGTGAAGGCGTAATAAAAATTGAGCAACATCGGGAACAGCACGAACACGGTGAAAATCAAGAGGTTTGGCAGCACGAACACATAGGCCATATTACGCTGGCCGATTCGTTTTTGCAGCGGGCGCAGCACGAAATCCAACGCATCAACCATAGCGTTGTAGACGATTTCCAGTGGGTTCCGGTGAATTTTAAGGGGCTGGCGTGAGGACATCCGATAAACCTTCCGTATCAAAATCAAATAATTCTAGAGATGGGGACGACCCGACGAGTCGTCCCCATGAATTTAACGACTCTGACGATTACGACGCGGGCGCGAGGACGGCATCGGCGTCCTGTTGGATGCGCTCAATCGCCTCGTCCAGCGTGAGTTCACCAGCCAGATACTGAGTCAGGCGCTCACGGACGGGGATGTTGAAGGCATCGAAAAACTTGGGGTGGAAGTTCAGCGCGTAAGCGGCATCGGCCAATTTCGGCACTTCGGCTGCGAACACGTTTAACGCGGCCTTCGCATCCTCATTCTCGGTAGCGTACTCAAACTCCGACAAGGCGAGGTGTCCGGGCAGGAACAATGTTTGGGCGGTGAACTGCGCGTAGACTTCGGGCGTCGCCAGATATTCCAACACGCGGGCAACTTCCGCAGGGTGTTCGGTAGCGGCCATCGCCATCAGTGCCGCGCCGCCCGGCATCCCGGATGAGGCTTCTGCGCCCGCCGGGTTGCCAATCGCCACCCAGTCAAAGTTATCAGCGATATTGGTGGCGAAATTGTTAATCTGCCATGAACCAGCCATATACAGCACGGTTTGACCGTTGATGAAATAGTCGGCGGCCGGGGCATAACTGCCGCCAGCGCCCAACCAAACTTCGACGGGGATAATTCCGCTTTCGTGCCATGCCTTCAAACGCTCGGCCATCAAACGGAAACCCGGCTGGTCGATGGTCAGACTACCGTCTTCATTGACGAACGACGCGCCTTCGCTGATGGCGGGACCGACAAAACGATGACCAGCGCGATCAAATGCGACGGCATACGGGGTCTCGGTGGCTTCTGAAACGGCGGTAGCGGCTTCAATCCATGTATCCCAGCCGTCTTCCACTGTCGGCATCTCAATACCAGCCTGCTCGAACAGCGTGGCGTTGGCGTATAAGCCGCTGACGGTGGTCTGAAGCGGAATACCGTACAAACCTTCCTCACCCTCAAGGCGGAAAGCGTTCAGCACGCCCGCCGGGAAGTAGCTCTCATAAAGAGCCGCGTCCGTCAGGTAAGGCGTCAGGTCAAGGTAGTACCCGCGCAAACCGAGGAAGTTGGTCAAGCGCAACAAATCTGGCGCTTCACCGGCTTGAACCTGCTGAGGAAGTTGCTCTAAAATGACGTTGTAGGCCACGATATCGAGTTCAACTTTGATGTCCGCGTTGTTGGCCTCGAATTGGTCTAGAATCTCGCGCAAAACCGCGCCTTCGTTCCCGTCGTCATACCATGTGACGCGCAACGTAACCTGTTCACTCTGCGCCACCGCACCGATGCTGACCAACGCCAGCAGCAAAACCAGCACAAACACTAATTTGCGACCCATATCGCCTCCATACATCAACAATACCTTAGCACAGCAGCCGACCAGCGGGTTAGTAATACGTGCCTACGAAGCCGACTGCCAGATAGCATAGCCTATCGCGTTAAACGTCGCAACCAGTCTAATGGTCATATAACACGTTCGTTACCTCCATCTACCGGCACTTGCGCCCCAGTTGTAACACGGAAAGAGTCGCCCAACAGCGCCACGGCAGCAGCGGCGACATCGCGGCTGGTGACTTCGGCGTGCAGCACGTTATTCGTCTTATATTCCTCTACCGTCAGGCCGTAGTGCTTGGCGCGGACGGCAATCACATCATCCGTCCAGAGCGCCGTATCAAACACCTGATTGGGGTGGACGCTGTTGACTCTTATCCCGTCCTTCCCCCACTCCAACGCCGCCACCCGCGCCAACTGATTGAGCGCGGCCTTCGACGCCGAATATGCCGCCGCGCCCGGCCCCGGTGCGGGGACGTTCTTCGAGCCGATGACCACGACTCGCCCGCCGCGTGGCGACAGCGCCAACAACGGGTGCGCCTCGCGCAAGATGGTCAGGTTAGAGTCGAGGTTAACGCCCATCGTCCGCCGCCATGTAACAAGCGTCAGATCGGCAATCGGCGCACTGGCGGGGAACATCCCAGCGTTCAGCACCAGCATATCGAGGCCGCCAAAGCGATTGACCGCCGCCTCAAACGCATCAGATACTGCCGATTCATCGGTCAAATCACAGACGATGCCGAGCGCATCATCTCCGGTGAACAGGTCAGCCACCGCCGGATTGATGTCCAAGCCGACCACTACCGCCCCGTTCGCCCGTAGTGCATCGGCGCACGCCTTACCAATCCCAGAGGCCGCGCCAGTCACGAGCGCGATTTCGCCCGTGAAAGGTTTCTGAGGGGTATTGCGGCGAAGTCGCGCCTGCTCTAATTCCCAGTATTCGACATCGAACAAGTCGGCCTCGCTGGGCGGCTGCCAGCCCCCGGCAGAGTCGGCGCGTAGGATTGCCGCGACGGTGCGCTCATAAATATCTCCCGCCAAGCCCGCCTCTTTGCCCGTCCGCCCAGCGCTCAACATCCCCAGCGCAGGGTCTAAAACGATGCGCGGCGCGGGGTCTAACATCGTCAGAGGTTCAGCGCTACGTGGCGCATTGCGCTCAAAATAGGCGCGATACGCCATCGCATAAGCCGTGACATCCCGCCCCAACATTGGCGTGCGCTTGGTGCGAATCACATGGTCAGGCGTCATCGTGCCGCGCTGTGACCAATCCTCGACCCGTTCGTGACCGGCGAATCGGTTGGATTGCGGGTCGGCGCTCCGGCGTAGGATCATCGGGACGCTCGCCGCACGACTGATGCTGTGGCGCAGTTGGGCGACTTCGACGCGCTCTGGCGTAGTCGGCGCGGGCAAATCTGGGACGGGAGACAGGGGGCGGCGGTTAACCCACTCTTCGGCTTGAGTCGCCAACGTCATCAGGCGGTCATACGCCTCCCGCGCCGTATCCCCCCACGAGACGAGGCCGTGCTTCAGCCAAACCATCCCGATAATCCCCACGGTATCGGCGGGCAGAATTTCCCCGACGGCGGGGCGTGTCGTCACGCCGTCCAACCAGCACTGATAGCCCAGCCGCGCCAATTTGAACCCCGGCATAACATACGGCACGGGGATGAGGCTTTTACCGTACAACTGCGCGGAGTCGTTTTGGCCATCCGCCGCGCCGGTCAAGGACATCACCGACATAACATGGGCGTGCAGCACGTATTTATAGGGCAAAACCGCATGGAGTATGGCCTCAACTGATGGTGCGGGCGCGTCTGCGCGGGTGCGGGCGCACAGCATCGCATTCATCATTTCGATGTCGGTCATGGTGGGCAGCGCGACCAAACGGGTCATATCGGCCAGCACCAATGGCGAGAATCCGGCCTCGGTGATGGTGGCGAGGTCATAGCCGCTGCCTTTGACATAAATCCGCGCTTCTGGTTGGTTGAACAAATCCATCTGCGTGACTTTGACAGAAGTATTGCCGCCGCCATATTGCGTCAGGTCAAAATCTTGTCCCAACAAGCGCGAGGCATAGATTAACTGGCCGATGTCGCCGGAAAACTGCGCGGCATCAACCTCATTCCAACGATTTTCCATAATCTGTCCATCCATTTCTCAGAGGCATACAAAGTAAATTCTTCCCTTAAAGTTAACAGATACTGCGTCTCGTGTCCCTACTCAGCACTCATCACTCACGACTCATCACTGATTTATTGTACTTGTTTGATTGCCGTGTTTTTTTAAGTAGTCTATACTGTCACAGATAAACTGCGTGCTAAATTCTATATCTAGGGGGAAGTGGCTGTGCTGCGCTCCATTCGTATCTGCTTGACTATACTTTTTATCGCCCTTATCGGCACTCTTCTCAGCGCACAAGACGCACCGCCCGCGCAATTGGTCGTCAGTTATGCCGAAGTGACTGAGGGGCAAAATGAAGTCAGTGAACTAGGTCTGTACTTCACGTTCGCTGATGATGAAGGTCGCCCGATGGCGGCAGACAGCGGCGGGGACGATGCAACTATCGTTGTCAGCGGGAAAGACATCAACCTGACGCAGGAAGCCCGCGTCGAAGAACCCAATACCCCGCTGTTCGTCGTGATCGTCTTGGATGCCAGCGGCAGTATGCAGGCCAGCGCCGCTGATATGCGCCGCGCCGCCATCGACTCGGTGAATGCGCTCCCTGACGGGACACAGTTCTCAATCATCGTGTTCAACGAGGACATCTCTAGCGCGACGGAATTTAGCCGCGACAAGAACAGTGTCATCAACCTGATTGGCACATATCAGCCCGCCCGCCCCAGCGACGCCAACGCTGGAACGTGCTTATTCGATGCCACGTTCGCCGCGATTGACCGCGCAGTGCAAGCCGAACTCCCCGCCCGCCGCACGGTCTTATTGTTCACCGACGGGCGCGACGAATTAACAGCTGGACGTGGCGATACGTGCAGCACGCATACCTTGAGCGAAATCATTACCAAAGCCACCAACATCACCAACCCAGTTTCGATTAACGCCGTCGGCTTACGCGGCGCAGTCGCCATTGATGAGGCTGGCCTCCGCAGTATGGCCGATAGCAGCAAAGGGTTTGCCGCAATCGGTGCGCTGAGTGAGTTGTCCGAACTATTCCAAGTGATTGTGGACGGCCTGAACAATCAGCGCGTCGCGCTGGCCGATTTCTGCATCCCACGCGGGCAATATACTGCTACCTTGCTGACCAGCGCCGGTTTCGACGCCCCGCAACTATCGGATACGTTCAACTTCACGACGGATTTGCAGTGTACGCCTTCCACGGCGACGCCAGTTGCCAAGCCGATTGTCCGCTTCACCAGTAAGGCGTTTGACCGCGCCACCGAGACCGTCACCCTCCAACTGGGCGGCGAAAACCTCGACCAAATCACCCGCTACAGCGTGTTCGTCAGTGATCCCACCGGCAACAGCATCGGGGAGTTCATCCTCGATGGCGGCGCAGACCCAGAAGCGATTTCATTCAGTATGGCCGGTTTGCCCGATGGCCGTATCCGTATGGACATCGTAGCCATTCGTTTCAACGGTGAAACCATCGAAAACGATGATGAGTTGATCGTGCTGCGCCCGACCCCGACCCCGCTCCCAACCGAGACGCCCGTCCCAACCGAGACGCCCATCCCGACGTTGGTCGATGTCGGCGTCAATGTGCAGTCCATCCAGTACAACGCCGATAGCGATAAGATCACCCTAGATATCGTCTATACCGAGGCCGAACAGGTCGCCCGCGTGCGAATTGACATCATCGACGGGCGCGGCTTCAATAAGGTCAGCCAAGACCGTGCGGAACTCATCCAAAATGTTGAGTTCGTCGCCCGTGAAATCGGCCTCATAGCAGATGAGCAATACACGGTGCGCGTTGAGGCGTTCAACGCCGCCAACCAGAGCCTCAACCGGGTTGAGCAAGATTTCACCTATGACCCGCCACGCACCCCGACGCCCATCCCAACCAACACGCCGCAGCCGACTGAGACCGCGACGCCGGTTGTGTTCACTGCCAATATCGACGCCATCGGCTATGACGCGGCCAACGATTTGCTGGAAATCCGCCTGACGCTAGAAAACGGCAATCAGATGGGCGACCTCGAATTGCTGGTCTTGGACGCCAATAATGTGCTGGTCGATACCGTCCTCGTGGACGCAGTGACGCCCATTCAATATCCGGGCGCAAAGCTCATCCCACAGGCGCGTTATACCTTCAGACTAAAGGCCACCGACCTTAACGGGCGCGTGGTCGCCAATAGCGAGTTCCAGAACTTCGCCTACCCGCGTGCGGTGACGGCCACCCCGACCATCACACCGACCATTACCCCAAGCTTAACCCCCACCAACCCGCCGACCCCGACGCCCGTCCTGACGACTCTGGAATTCGTCGGGCTGGATTACCGCGTGGCAGATAAAATCCTCGCGGTAGAGTTCAACGGCACGAACCTCGAACAAATCGCGCTATACCGACTGGTTCTAAACGACGGCGGCGGCGTGATTATCCATCAACAAGAAATCCTGCCGGATGCGACTGAGTTTAACATCCCGCTTGACCTGACCACGGGTGATTTTGAAATCGTCGTGACGGCGCTTGATGTGCGCGGCCAGCCGTTGGCGACCTTTGACCGTAGCTTCAAGCTGAACGTCCCAACGCCGACACCGACACCGACACCCGGCCTGATGGATAGAATCCGTGAGAACCCCATCGTCGGCGTCCTCATCGGCGTGATCGTGCTGGCGCTGATTGGCCTGCTGTTCTTCTTGCTCTCCGGCAGTCGCCGCGATAAGAACAAAAACAAGACCACGGCCTCATCCTTGCCGAGCATGACTGGCGCGGTCATCATCCCGAAAAACATGACCGGCTCGTCTGCACCTTCGCCGTCACCCTCTGGTGGGTTTGTGGACACGATGAAGCCGCCTTCCAGCGCCCCCGGCTCAATCCTTGATGAGCCGACCATGCGCCCCGGTGGGATGGAAGCCGAAAAGACCAACGCCATGATTGGTGGCCTAGGCGACCTCAATAAGACCAACGCATCCATCCACGCCACGGCCTTCCTACAAGTACGGGACAGCGGCGACAGCAATATGGTCGGCAAAATCCTGCCGCTGATTGGTAGCCCATTCACCATCGGGCGTACCGGGCCGCGCAACAACAACGCCAACTTTGACGGTGACAAGAATATCTCACGCGCCCATGCAGAAATCGTGCTAGACAATGGCGTATGGACGCTGATTGATAATGGCAGCGCGCTAGGCACAACCGTCAACGATGGCTCGAAAATCACCGGACGTATCCCACTCGGCGAGGGTGATGTCATCCGGCTGGGCGGCTCGACGGTCTTAGTCTTTACACGCAAAGGTTAGACCTAATGGCAGATGGCTTCCGTTTTCCGCTGAATATCTACGCTCAAACTGATGTGGGTGGCAAACGCCAACGCAACGAAGATTCGATGCGTCACCACCTCCCTAAACCCGGTGAGGCCGAGTTCCGACTCGGCGCGATGGCGCTGGTTTGCGACGGCATGGGCGGTGTCGGAAAAGGCGACATCGCCAGCCAGACCGCCATCGAAGCGATTTTCCGGGTCTACTACAACATGGACGACCCAGAAACCGACCCACGCGCACGCCTCCAGAAAGCCATCGAAACCGCCCAAAACGCAGTCCACGAACGGGCGCGTGAATTTGGGATGATGTACATCGGCACAACCGCCGCTGGGATTCTCATCCGTCCCGACGGCACAGCCATCGTGTTCAATCTCGGCGATTCGCGGGTCTACCGTAAGCGCGGAGATACGTTCGAGGTCGTCAGCAAAGACCAGAGCGTGCTGGCTGCCCAGCTTGAGCGTGGCGAAATCACACAAGAAGAAGCGCAGGCCAGCCGCAATATGAACATCACTGCGTTCATCGGCCACCCGCTGGAACTGAGCATCATCTTCCGCGATATACGGGTCGAAAGCGGTGATGTGTTCTTGCTGTGCAGTGACGGCTTATGGGACGTGGTGCATGACCCCGAACTCAAGGCCGCGCTCGACACCCGATCTGATGAGTCCGCGCTGCATTATTTCATCACAGAGACCTTGAAACGCGGCGCACCCGACAACGTGACCGCTATCATTGTCAGTACGCGCCAATCCCAACGCGCAGGTATCCCCGGCTGGATATGGGGACTGGTCGCGCTGTTGGTGTTGGCTATCGCCGCGTTCCTCATCATGCGTAGCTCGGTCAATACCCTGACCAATGGGACATCGACGCCGGTCAGCCCGACAGAACTGGCAGAAATACAGGCCAGCGCAACGCAGGACGTGGCAGCGGCATCCCTCATCATCGAATCAGCCACCCCGACGGAAACGCTAACCCAAACGGCTATCCCCACCGAGACCACAGAGCCGACGGTGACAGAACCCCCGACGGAGACCGCGCTCCCCAGCGAGACGCCCGTCCCGTCCGCGACTCTGACTCACGTTAGCACGGCAACCCGCCGCCCGACGCGCACGCCGTCAAGCACGCCACAGCCGACGGATACCCCCAGTGACACGCCGCCGCCGTCCGATACCCCGACGCGCACAGCATCGCCCACCCGCACGCCGTCGCTGACGCCAACCGCCAGCCGCACGCCGTCGGTGACAGCGCCGCCGTCTGATACCCCGACACTGCCGCCCAGCTTGACGCCACGCCCATCGCTGACGCCACGCCCGACGCGCACTCCGACCAGCACCCCGACGATTCGCGCATCGCGCACGCCCATCCCCACCGATAATGTGGCGGCCACCAGCACGCTCAATGCATCATCGCTGACCGTCTTGGGGACGCCGGAATCCGCGCTGGAATTGGTGAAAATTGCGCCCCTGACTTTCCGCACGGATTCGTCTGTGCCGCCAATTGAGGTTTACCGAGGGGATTTGACCGAGGTCAATGCCATACCCTTCACCCCGGCGGATAATCCCAGTGTCATCCTACAACTCGTGCGGATGCGCCCCGGCGTCTTCGGCAACACGAACACCAGTTATTACTACCGCATCGACGTGGTAGAGCCACAAATTTTGGTCTTGGGTAAGAACGGCATCGTCCTCCGCATCACCGATAGTTTTGACTCGGCTCGCGTTGGTTCTGTGGCGGAGGGCGCAACCGCCCGCGTCCTCGGAATCACCCCAGATCGGACATGGTTCTTGGTACAGACCAATCGAGGACAAGGCTGGGTCTCGCGCAGTCTGGAGGAAACCGGCTTAATCCGCTTCCTCGGTGACATCAATGAAGTGCCGCTCATCAGGCCGCAACCTTTGCCGCCGACCCTTGACCCGAACGCCCCTCCAGACGCGACGGCAGACCCGGGTCAGCCAGAGCAACCGCAGCCGCCGCAACCTACCCAACCGCCGCAGCCGCCGCCGACTGCCCCGCCCAAGCCGACCTCGAACATCTAATCTTCAAAAAATCCCCGCTCGAATTTGAGCGGGGATTTTTGTTTTAGACTTCTTCTTTGACGTATTCGGCGTTGTCTTCAACGTAGAAGATCAAAGTCACGCTACCGATTTTTATACTGCTGCGGTCTCGTAGTGGCACAGGTGACAAGTAACCGATTTGCACCCCGTCCACGATGACCGGGTTGCCCTCCGCCAACCGCTGGATGGTGAACAAGCCGCCGTTCTCGCTGACGCTGGCGTGCTGGCGTGAGATGGTCTTATTTTTGTCGATGGCGATCAGGTCAACCGCCAAGACAGACGCGCTGGCCGTATCGGTGCTGCGCCCAATCAAGGTCGGCTGCCAGACCAACGGAAAAGTCTCGGACGCCCCGTCCACGGTGAAAAACCCGCGCTTAGGCCCGGTGATTTCTAGCGCCCCTGCGGGGATACGCTTGGCCTTACGGCCAAATTCCAGTTCAGCGCCGGTCTTGATGTTTTGTTCGCTCAGGGTGCGGTTGGTATCGAGTTCTTGCTTGCTGCGCTTCAACCAGACGGCGAATGACCCCTTGAGATTGAACTCTTTTTGAATCTCAAACACGATACTCTTGACCGGCACGCTACCCAAGACCTCGACCAAGTGCTGAGGCTTATCTTCAAACTCATCCGACGCGATGGTGAGTTGGATGTAATCGTTCACGTTTATCTATCCCCTCGGTTGTCCTGATTCATGGGGGCATGACAACACATCATGCCCCTACACAAATTCCGGCGGATTTACGCCGTCACGCCCATCACTTTTTGCGCTTTTTCGGGCTTCTCACCCATCTGAACCAGCGCATCGGCGATGGTCTTGGGGTCTACGCCCACGGACTGAGCAGCGGCGGCCATGTCAATCATCGGTGAGAAGTCGATGCACGCGCCTATCAACTCACGAGTGTTCATGCCATCGACCAACTCCGGCGGCATCAGCTTCTTGAGTTCGGCGCGTAGAAACGCCACAAACTCCGACGAGATAGCCGACGGGGTGACGCCGGATGCGCTGGGCTTAGATGACCCGCCGTTGGAGGCAGACGATCCAGCGGCGCCTGATGCGGCCTTAGGCTCAACGGTCACGTTCGGGAACTGCCACGGGGTCACGCCCGCCCACAGCGTCTCGATGCGCTCAACCCAACCGTCCAATTGCACGGCGGCGCGTTCTTGCAATTCCTGTAGGTCTTCGATTTCGTTGGCGTCCTCAATCGGGTACGGCGTCGAGACTTGCAGCATCTGGAAGCGCCCAGTGCTGATGAGGAAGCCGCGCCCCACTGGCAATTCGAGCTTGCCGATTTTGTTCATCGCCGTCAGGTTAAACGGCGCTTTGCCGCCGCTTTCAGCATCCAGCGCGAGGCCGTACTTGGAGCGCGTGACGACCTTGAACAACTCATCGGATGACGATGCGCCGGACGCGATGACGACATGCAACCCCTCTGCCCCATAACGACGGGCGAGGTTGGCGAAGTCGGGCAACGTCTTGCGATCCATCAAGTCGGCAAAGTCATCGTAGTTGTCGATGAAGATGAAGATTTCCGGCAGAGTCGGGTCGCGGTGAGCATAGGTCTGCTTGAGCGATTCCATCATCACGTCCATTTGGTCGCGGTTCTGCTCGCTAATCGCCAAGCGGACGTGCGGGATGCGGGTTAGCGTGCGCTCTTCTTGTTCGCCATATTGGAACAGGCGGCGCTGCGCGTCAATCAAGATGAACGCGGCGCGTTCCGGGCTGTACTTGGCCGCGATAGACAATATGAAGGCGCGAAGCGTGGTCGTGCGCCCGCTGAACGGGCTGCCTTGTATCAGGAAGTGCGGGCCTTGTTCTTTCAGGTTCAGCGTCAGATAGGTCAAGTCGCGCCGTTCCTTGCCCAACATCACCTCAATACGGCGGTCAGACGCCAGCGGGACGATGCCCTCCAGCGGGATAATCGACTCCAATCGCAGGACAGTCTTGGGCAGTTTACCCGCCCATGCCGCCTTGAGCAGGCCGGACAGATAGGCGATTTGGCCGCTGATGTCCATAAACTCGCCTTCGGCGTTTTTGACTTCAACCGCCACCGGCAGCGCGATTTGACATTCCAAGACCGTCTTTTCGACGTTGATATAGCCGCGTCCGGGGATATCGTCGAGGTCGGCAGGCACGCGCCCGACGATACCGACGTAATCGCTCGGTTCAGCGATTTTCAGGGTCAAGCGCTGATTGAACAAACTCATCAGACGCCCCGGAATGGTCGCCAGTTGGTCAGATGTGACGGCGAAGTAGATGCCCTTTGACAAGCCTTCACGGATGAGCGCCATCAGGTCTGGGATGAGTTCTTCATACGACGAGCGGAACTCGGCGAAGTTGTCAATCATGACCAGAATGGCGGGCTGTGCGTCGTTGGGGTGCGCCTTGTTATAGATGGTCAGGCTGTCGCCGCTGAATTTTTCGCCGCGCCCGCGCTGCCATTCCTTGAGGGTGTTAATCAAACGCTCGACGCGCTCGCCTTCCTCACTGCCGATAATCGCGCCCATGTGCGGCAAATCGAGTAACGGGGTCAAGCCGCCGCCGCCGAAGTCCAGCGCGTACATCCACAGCACATCAGGGGAGTGCGTGGTCGCCAGCGTGGTCGCCAATGTGCGGAGGAATCCGGTTTTACCTTTACCAGACGCCCCGAACAGCAGCACGCTACCGGATTTCAGGTCGATATTGAGTGGGAGTTGTCGGGCGTGATACGGGTCGTCAATCAGACCCATTTGTGCGCTGAGGGTGGTCGGCGCTTCCCAGTCCACTGGTTGCCAGCGGTCTCCACCCTTCAACCAGACATCTAGCGCCTTGTTGATGGGCAATAGCGGGTTGTACTCAACCACGTCCTCAACCGACTCTTCTTCATCCACGGGCGCATCGGCGAAAGCATCGGTGGCCTTTGGCATCCGCTTCATCGAAGAATTGATGTATTCGGCATTGAGGGGTAGTAGCACCGGCAACGGGTCGGGCCACGGCTTATCTTGCTTCACGACATCCGGCTTATCGAGTGCCAACTGCGCGCACAATTGCACCACGCGGTCTGCGATGGTCAACTGGTCGTTGGCAGTGGCGGCAGCCTTCTTTTCTTTCTTCTTGGGGCGCTCCATCCACTTGATGACCGGGGGTTTCTCATCTTCTGGCTTGGCGCTGGGCGCGTTATAGCGATAACTGGCGTAAGCGACCTGCATCAGTTGTGAGTTGTCGTTACCAATCATCAGGTAAGCGCGACCCGGCACGCCCGTCGGCAAGAAGGCCGCATCAGAAGCGCGGAGGAGTTCGCGACTGTCTTCCGCCGTCTCAACGCGCAAGCAGATTTTAAACTTGATATTGGCGCGCATCTGGTCGGTGACAGCACCGGCTGGGCGCTGAGTCGCCAAAATGAGCGAGACGCCGTAAGCGCGTCCGAGGCGCGTAACCGAGTCCAGCTTGGGGCGGAACTGCGGCATTTCCTTCACCATTTCCGCGAATTCGTCGATGATGACGAACAGGAACGGGTAGGGCGCGGGGCGAACCTTGCTGCCAGATGGGAGTTGGTCAGCGCGATGATAACCGGCGCTGCGATAGTCAACGATGTGCGGCACGCCCGCGTCGGCCAACATCTTAGCGCGGCGCTTCATCTCAAATTCGAGGGCGATGAAAGTACGTTCACCGGCGTTACCTTGCAAGCTGGTGACGAGGTTCACGACATGCGGCAGGCGCTCGAACATCTTAAACGCCGTACCGCCTTTGAAGTCCACCAGCACGAAGTTAATCACGCTGGGGTCATAGCGCATCGCCAGACCGAGAATCAGCGTAATCAGCATTTCGGATTTACCAGAACCCGTCGTACCGGCGATCATCCCGTGAACGCCGTCGCCGTTGGCGCTAAAGACCAAATCGCGCTTTTTCGGCCCCGGCATAAATCCTACCGGCACACGCAACCACGACGCTTCTTCTTTGTTGCGGCTCTTACCCCACATTTCCCAAATCGCGTTCACGGATGAGTCAACGCGGTCTCCGTTGATATGCTCGTGCAGATTGAGCAGCAAAACGTTGGACGGCAAACCCGCCGTGCCAAAGGTCGAACGCACTGACAGACCGCGCAGTTTGAGCGAGAAGCGTTCCGACGCGACTTCCGCCGACAGCGTATCGGCAATCCCGATGGCGCGGCGGCTGTTGACGCCGATTTCGGTATAACGGAACAAAGTCGAAGTCCCATCTGGGGCGGCATCAACCTCGATGACCGTCTCCACTTGCGTCGGGACGTATTTGGTATCCGGCATCAGGAAGATAATCGTCGCGCCAAGTTCTTGACCACGGCGGAAAATCAGTGAAATGGCCTCTTGCGCGTCGATATTCTTGGTCGGGGCGTTGGGCGCTTCCACCGAGAGCGCATCGACGACAATCACGAGGAACGGCAGGCTGACCTCAGCGTTGGCGTCATCTGCAATACGGATTAAGCGGCGTTCAAGGTCGCCCTTAATCATCACATCCCAGAAGTTTTCGATTTCGTTGGTACGCGGGCTAAAACAGAGTTGGTCGCCGGGTTTGGAACTGCTGCCAGTGTTGCAATGTGGCAGATACCGCGCCCAGTTCCAGTTATTCTCGTCAGACGGCGCACCGAAGATGAATAGGCGTGTATCCGTTGGGGCGTGAAAGGCCGCGAAATTGGTCAGCGTGGCGCGCACAAAGTCGTATACCCGCGCCGAGTCCTTGCCGGTGATGCCGATGCTGTGGCGACCCGGATCGGGGTTGTCGTCTTTGGCGCTTTTCTTATACGGGCGCAACTTGATCACGACGGGGATGTCCTGAACGTACTTGGAGTCATCCGCCAGCTTAATCGCCTCGTACATCAGCGGGTCTTCGTTGTTCTTGCCCATTTTCAGCGCATAGAGAACCGAACTGGGCTGAGTCCCCATCCCCAAACGCACCGTGCCGAAGTCCGTATCGGAGGTGCGGCGCTCCCACAGGCGCGTCCCGAAACGGTCATCTTTTTTGTCGGTTTCGCGATTTTGCGCCACCGCCAAAACCAATTCGGGGTTGGGGTAGTTATAAGCATAAAAATTGCGCTGTAGGTCGTGATAATTCTCCATCTCGCGGCGCATCTCGGCCAACCGCTGACGGTAAGCATCTTTCTTCTCTTTGTCTTCGCGCCTTTCTTTCAGATACGTCCAAAGCCCCAACCCGGACGAGGCGACAACCGACAAGCCCATCGGGATGAGCATGGCGATATTGCGCCCCTGACCGCTGGCTGATACGAGGACGTAACCAATGATGGTAATCAGCGGCAAGAACATCTGCACCAGCGTCTGGCCGCCCTTATCGGTATCCGGTGGTTCTGGGATGTCGATTTCTTCCTGCGGCAAATCCGGCTGGATGCGCGGCGGGCGATTGATTAAGATCGTCTCTTGGTCGGCCATGCCTTCCCCCTTCCCGCTTCTGCGGGGTTACTTGACAACGGCGGCGTCTCATGTTTAGCTTAATTGCGTCTAATTCTGTTCTTGATTTGACTTTCTGTCAAACAGGCGCACAGCTAAAGTGAGGGACGCAGTATGAAATACGTTTGCACCCATTGTGAGCGCGTATCACCCGATGGCAACCTGTGGTGTGTCGAACAGGTCTGTCTTGCCGAAGCCAAACCACTGGTCTTCGATACGGGCGATGATATTGGCGACATCGAGATTGTACGGCGTTTAGGCATTACGCGCACTGCGGCTATCTATGAAGCCAAGCGCGGCGAGACTAAACTGCTGGTTAAAGTGGCTCACAGCACGCCGCAAGCCCAAGAAAAATTGAAGTACGAAGCCAAAGTTTTGATGGCACTGGCCGCCAAACGCCAACACCCCTCCTTGCCGGTCTTGGTCTCTCCATACAGCATGGTTGACCTGAAAGAGCGTCCGTATGGCAAGGTGGCCTTCCGTGGCGAGACCAAATATTATCTGGCGTTTGAGTATGTCTCAGGCGAATTTCTGAGCGACATGCTCAAAAGCCAACCGCAGCCATGGTTCAATCACGCAGCATGGACGACCATGCAGATTGCGGACGCCGTGGCATTCATGCACGATAACAACTTCATGCACCTGAATATCAGCCCGAACGGGGTGTATGTGCGCCTCGATAAAGACAACATCCCGCGCCCCATCTTGCTCGACCTCGGCTACCCCGCCCAACTTGCAGCGATGGCAGAGGGATTATCCGGCGTCAGCTATACCGCGCCAGAGATGCTGCGTGGAATCCAGCCGCTGCTCCCAACCGATGTCTACGGACTCGGCCTGCTGTTTTATGAACTGTTGGCGGGCAACCCAGCCTACCCCAGCAAATCACGCAATATCGAAAACGTCCGTAAGGATGTGATTGCGGGGACGGCGGGCAAGCTCACCCGCATTGACCTACCCGTGCCGTCAAAACCGGAACACCGCGACACGCTCAGTTTCTTAGAGAGCGCGATGAGTCCCAAGATGGAATTGCGCCAGCAAAACATCCCTAGCCTCGCTCATGAGGTGCGCCGCCTGTATGGGGACGCGCCCGCCGAGCGTAAAGGCCGCCAGTGGAATCGCCGAACCATGATGATTACGGTGATATCCGCCTCGTTGATAATCGTCTTGTATTATCTCGTCGTCGGGTTCTTAGGCTAAGCATAGAAGGATGAAAAATCCCCTCGCCTGATGTGGCGAGGGGATTTAGGGGTTGGGTTTTGGCGCTGCTTACGCGAAGCGCTGCGAACCGCTGTTGTCACCGTCGCGGTAGCTGACGATAGCACCGAACAGGTCGAGCTTCAGCTCTTCAAACTTCTCTGCCAGCTTCTCAATCGCCGGTTGGATGCGCTCCAAGAACATAGCGACAGCCGCCAGACCAACCAAGCCGAGGAAGGCAGCGGCCTTCAGGGTCATGATGATGATTTGCAGAGCCTTAGCGATCGCTTTGGCGACATCGGCCATCGTTCCGAACACGTTTGCCATGTTCTCGACGTCGGGAATATTCATACTCACATCGGCGCTTGCCATTTGTGATGTCCTCCTGTGTTAGTGGTTTCTCGGATGATTCGGATAGAGATGGATTAGAAAATGTCGAACATATCGACGATGCCGCCAAACATACCGCTGATGGCTTCGTCGGCTTGGTTGATGATGCCCGCCGCTTGACCAATCATGCCGGTGAAGTCGCCGCCGCCGGTCACAATCGACAAGATCATCGGGAACACCATTTGTTCCATTTCGCTGTAAAAACGCTCTGCGCCTTGCCCTGTCCACGCACCACTACGGAGCGGGTTCATGCTCTGGCGAAGACCGCCCAAAACCTCATCGCTGAGGCGATCTACTTGTTGGGTCGCCTGACCAGTGAGACTGTCCACTTGGTCGGCCACGAACGACAAAATCATATCGATGAACATGGGTTATTCTCCTCTGGTTGATGTCACTGTTAAGGGATGTGGGTTAGCCGAAACGGCCACCGGCTTCGCTGTCGCTGTCGCGCAGGTCGGTCAGAGCGCCCAACAGGTCGGCATTGACTTCGCCGAACTTGGCGGACAGACGCGAGACTGCGGGGGAAAGGCGTTCACGCAGGCCGTCGGCGATCACTCGCGCACCGCGCCCCAAGAACACGCCGCCATCCATCTCATCGACGATGCCGTTCAATTGTGAGGCTAGTTCCTCGAGTTCTTCCGAGGTCGCCTTTGCGATTTGCGCCATTTGCATAACGGCGTCATAGTCCATCTGAATAAGATCTGCCACGAGGTTTCTCCTTCTCTTCTGTTAGTGGGTCAATGCGGATTAAGCGCGGAAGCGAGCCGAGGCTTCTTGTTCGGCGCTCTTGAGGCGGTCAGCCGCCTGACGGAGCGTCTTAGAAGCGCTTTCGAGCGCATCTTCCAACTTCTGAACGGCTGGGAGGATCGAGTCGCCCATTTCGTTATAGAAGGCGTCCGAACCACGGCCAATCCAACCGCCGCCTTGCAGCACGTCCAATTGTGAACGCAGTTTGCCAGCCATATCGCTCACGCGACTGGCCCCTTCAGCTAGACGACCAGAAAGCTGGTCTAACTCATCGTACTTGGCTTGAATTTTGTTTGCCATTTGCCCTGTCTCCTAAAATTTGGATGTTGGCTTGCGTCCACCAAAACTTCTTGATGAACAACTCACTTCATGAGCGTATGATGAGACTGTTTTTTTGTCAAGCAAACTGGGACAGGAGTCCTAAAAGCGCACACAGAACAGAAAAGTAGAGTAGACTTGGTTCGGCGGGGTTTATCGACTTAAAAGCGGTTTATCTTGCATTAACTTAACAATCATCTCGTGCCAATCAAAATTGAACGGAGACAGCGCGCATGGGGTTTGAAAACCTAACCGGCCAAACGCTGGGACAGTATGAACTACGCGAATTATTGGGCGTGGGCGGCATGGGCGCAGTCTATCGCGCATATCAAGCCGGTCTACAGCGCGAGGTCGCAGTCAAAATCCTGCCGATGTCGCTGGCGGGTGAACCCGGGTATATCGAGCGCTTCATCCGCGAGGCGCGTATGGCGGGCGCACTGGAGCATCCGCACATCGTCCGCATTTATGACTATGGCACACAGGGCGACATCAGCTATCTGGTGATGGCGCTACTGCGCGGCGGCTCATTGGCGCAACGCATCAGCCAGCGTGAAGAAAAGAGCATCCCGCGCCCGTCATTGGGCGATGTGGCCGCGCTACTCAACCAGATGGCGAGTGCGTTAGATTACGCGCATCATGAGGGCGTGTTGCACCGCGATATCAAGCCCGCCAATATCATGTTTGACAATCAGGGGCGCAGTTACCTCTCGGACTTCGGCATCGCCAAGCTGATGGGCGCCAATACCGCGCTGACCGGCACGGGCGTGGCGATGGGTAGCCCTTCTTATATGCCGCCAGAACAGTGGATGGGGCGTGAACTCACCCCCGCCGCCGACCAATACGCGATGGGCGTCACGGTTTACCAAACCATCGCCGGGCGCCTCCCCTTTGAGGCCGACAGCGCCGCCCAATTGATGTATAAGCATTTTAATGAAGACCCGACCCCGCTCAACATCACCCGCGCCGACCTCCCAGCGGCGGTCAATATCGTGCTACATCGCTCGATGGCGAAAGACCCCGAAAAGCGTTTCCCGAATATGACCACCTTCGCGCAGGCGTTCGAGGCGTCAATCGAGGGCAACAAGGGCGAACTGAGTAATTTCTTCGTCTATAAATTGCGCCAAGAGAAGCCGCGCACCAGCACGGGTACGCCCATGCCTACCCCATCCGGCAACCCTCCATCCCGTATCGGAACCCCGACGCCGGGTTTCACCCCCATCTCCGCCCCCGGCAGCACGGACGGCCAAACCTTCGTCCTCCCCACTCCGCCCCGCCCCGCCTATTTAAATCCTGTCGTGATTATGGTTGGCATCGTGGCATTGGCGGCGGTCATCCTGACGGCGATTCTGACCGGTGGAGATGACGAAGCGACAGACCTAAATCAAACCATCACTGCCGTAGCGCAAATATTGTTCGCGCAAGACCAGACTCAAACCGCAGCCGCCATCATCCCAACGGCCACGCTCACCGATACAGCCACCGACGAACCGACGGAAACATTGACCGATGAGCCGACGGAAACGGATGAGCCAACTGAGACGCCCGTCCCAACTGAGACGCTCGCGCCAACAGATACGCCCGCGCCAACAGATACGCCCGCGCCAACTGAGACGCCCGTTCCAACTGAGACGCCTGTCCCGACAGAGACACCCGTCCCGACGAATACGGCCACCCACACCGATGAGCCAACCGTCACGCATACCGCTACCGATGAACCGGCTGCGACAGACGCGCCAACCGCGACGCCGACCACGGCCATCATCGCAATCCTACCCCTTGCAGTGAATGTCGAACCGAGCGAGTCGTTGGCGTTTGGCGACTCCTTGATTGGTACGCTGAACGATGACGCGCCGGAACTGGCCTATCGTTTCAGCGCGGCGGCGGGGCAAATCGTGACCATCACGCTAACTGCGCGTGACAGCACCCTAGACCCTGAGCTAGAACTCATCGGGCCAGATGGGACTGTCGTGGCGGAAAATGGCGACATCAGTGGCACAGACCGTAGCGCCCAAATCAGCAGTTTCACATTGCCCGCTGACGGCGACTACATCATCAGCGCCTATCGCTACCGCCGTGCCGCAGGCAGTAGCGCGGGCGAATTTGAACTCAGTTTGAGTGATGATGCGGAATCCACTGCCATCACCTTCGATATTCCAGTGTTGGATTACGGCAAATCTGTCGTTGCAGAATTAGACGCCAACACGAACGCCCGCCCCTATACTTTCAGCGTCAAACTTGGCATGACCATCAGCCTGAGAGTCGAGAGTGTCAGCGGTGGCCTCGACCCCGCCCTACGGCTCATCCGCATTGACGGAACGCCGCTGGCACAAGCCAATGATATTAGCCTGCGTAACCGCGACGCTCAGATTATCGACTTCCCCATCACGGAAGACGGTGATTATGTCGTCGTCGTCCGTCGTCAACGCGGCACGAACGGCCAATTCCGCCTGACTTTGAATGAGGGCAGCGCGAACATCAACAATACGCCGGATAGCGGCGAACGCGGCTGCCCAGAACTCGCGGTGGGGTGCATCGTCATCGCTCAGACGCCGGATAACCGCGCCTTGACGCTCCGTACAGAGCCGAAGGGCAACGCCCTCAGTGACATCCAAGTCCCTTCCGGCACAGAGTTGGTTTTGCTAGAAGGCCCGATTTTGGCCGACGGTTTCCGCTGGTGGAAGGTCAAACTGGCTGATGACACAGAGGGTTGGCTGGTAGAGCGCGTCAGTTTGACCCGCGTCTTAATCCCGGCCGAGTAAAGAGAAGCGTAAAACGCCGAGTCCTGAGCGAGGTTAGCCTTATCTCAGGATTTTGGGTTTAAGACTCAAGATTGTTTTTACGGCAAGTTGTGGCGATTGGCAGATTTGCGTTATAGTAAACGAGTCTTTCTAGCGCACACATCATATCGAGATAAGCGTATGGGGCATGAGAATCTGGTCGGGCAAACCTTCGGCCAGTACGAACTAAGGGATTTACTCGGCCTCGGCGGGATGGGCGCGGTCTACCGTGGTTTCCAGACCAGCCTAAAACGCGAGGTCGCCGTCAAAGTTCTGCCATCCTCCCTCGCAACTGAGGCAGGCTACGCGGAGCGTTTCAATCGTGAGGCGCAGACCGCTGCGGCGCTGGAACACCCGCACATCGTCAGTATCTTTGACTATGGCACACAGCGCGGCACGAGCTATCTGGTTATGCGGCTGCTCAACGGCGGCACACTGGCACAACGTTTACAGCCGCGTGACAATAAGCTGACCCTGCCCTCACTGGGCGAGACATCCATCTTATTGAACCAGCTTGCCAGCGCCCTAGCCTATGCCCACGCGCAAGGCGTCATCCACCGCGACATTAAAACCAGCAATGTGATGTTCGACAATCAGGGCAACGCCTATCTGGTGGACTTCGGCATTGCCAAATTGATGGGCGCACAGTCGGGCTTGACCGGCACGGGCATGGCGATGGGGACTCCCACCTATATGCCGCCGGAACAGTGGGCGGGGCAAGAACTCACCCCAGCCGCCGATCAATACGCGCTGGGGGTCTTGGTCTATGCGATGGTCACGGGGCGCGTACCGTTCGAGGCGAATACCCCCTACGAACTGTTGCACAAGCACCTGAACGAACTCCCAACCCCGGCCACTTCCTTCCGCGCCGATGTGCCGGAAGCAGTCAATAGGGTGCTTGCCCGCGCCCTGTCAAAGAACCCGGGTGATCGTTTCCCGTCGGTGACGGCCTTATCTCAGGCGTTTGACTCCGGAATCGAAGGCGTCAAAGGCGACCCAACGACTTTCTTCACCTCAAAAATCGACACGCGCCAACTCCGCCCGATTAACCAAGCCTCTCCCTCACCCGTCAGCGGTGTGCAGACCGGTATGGCTCCCGGTAGCGGTCAACAACGCACCTACCATCCCGGCAGCACTCAGCCGCCCGTCACTGGCACGATGCCCGTCCCATTGACCAAAAATCCGCTGTTCTATGGCGTGATTGTGATGATTGTGCTGTTAGTAGCGATTTTGGGTGTTTTGTTGGGCAGTCGAGACGGCGGCAACGGCGACGGAGATAACGAGGCAACCCCGACCAGCAATCTGATTGTTTTGGCGGACAGCCCAACCCCTACAGAAGCACCCGCAACCGAGACTCTAGCGCCCACCGATACCGCGACGGATGAACCCACCGCCACGGCAGAAGTCAGGGCGAGCGCAACGACGGAATTTTTGGGCGAGATAGACTATGTTGTCCAATCTGGCGACACCTTATTTGACATCGCACAGGCCAATAACAGCACGGTTGACGCCATCCTCGCCGCCAATGATATGACCGGTGATAGCACGATTTTCCCCGGCAACGTCCTGAAAATCCCTGTTCCCGAAGCCGTTGTAGCCGAGGAAACCAAAACACAGGTCGCTAACCCAAGCATTACACCCGCCGAGCGTGCGACCCAATCTGGGACGGGCGAGCCGGGATCATCAGAGACGCCGACCAATTTTGAGCGCACACAGGCCGCCGCAGTGCTGGCCGTATCTGCCACGGACGAGCCAACGCCAACGCTGACGCCTAGCGATGTCCCGCCGACGCCGACGGATACCGCGACCAATACGGATGTCCCACCGACTGCCACCGCTACCGCGACCAACACCGATGTCCCGACGGCGACAGCAACCGACACCTCGACTCACACGCTGACCCCAACCGATACCCCAACCGATACCCCGACAGCGACGTTTACCGCCAGCGCAACGGCGACGGACACGCCCAGCAATACTCCGACGGATACGCCGACCAACACCCCGACTCCGACGGCGACTTTCACTGACACACCGACTGCAACGCCGACGCCGGACTTTGCCTCGTTCAATATCGTGTTCTTCGCGTTCAAGAACGGCAATGCAGACCTATTCTTGACTGATGAGACAGGGGCGACGCCGGTACAAATCACCAGTGAACTTAACGATGAGGTTGACCCTGCGTGGTCGCCGGATGGCAGCAAAATCGTCTATGCCAGCAACCGTGACGGCAATTACAATCTGTACGTCATCAACCCTGCCGGCACGGATGAGGTTCAACTGACTTTTGATACGTCAGATGAGCGTGCGCCCACATGGTCGCCGGATGGTCAATACATCGCCTTCCAGAGCAATCTTGGCACAATCACCAGCGATATTTTCGTCATCCGTGATGATGGGACAAGCCTCGTCCAATTGACCACACATCCGGCCTATGACCTCGCACCAAGTTGGTCAGCCAATGGAACAAAAATCGCCTTCCATACCCAACGCCAAGGCGGTGATAACGACATCGCCATTATGGATTTCAACGGCGCAAATCAAATCATCATGACCGATAATAGCGCCTATGACGCTGACCCCGCTTTTGAACGCGGCGGCAACCTGCTCTTTGAATCAGACCGAGACGGGGGCGCGTACAAAATCTACCGCATGGATACCACCACAGGCGACGTTACCCCCGTCACCAGCGGGCCAGAGGACTACTATCCGAGCTATGGTCATTTCAACGGTGGGGACGTATTCGTCTTTGAAGCACGCCGCGCCGGTTCAGCAACCTTTGAGTTGGCCGTCCTCATAGGTGGGACAGAAACCTTCATCACACAAGGCCTAGACGCCAGTTCCGCCGCTTGGATGCCGGATAGGGTCTATAACAGCCGCGTGCAACCGCTGCCGGTGATTGAAACCCTGCCAACCACAACACCTGTGCCGACCATGACGGCGACCACCATACCAACCGAATCACCGACGGCTGACCCGTCTGTACCAACCGAGACGCCAGCGCCGAGCGTATTCATGTCGATTGGCACACGCGCAATTTTGGTTTATGACCGCCCGGTACAGAGCGCTACCGCCGTCAGCGTATCCGGCCAGCGCGTGGCCGTCACCGGCGTCACGGCAGACTCGGCGTGGTATCGCATCAGCATCAATGACCGCGAAGGCTGGGTTCAGGTCAACTCGTCCGGCTGGACGATTACGGGCAGCACGACCAATCTGCCGCTGGCCGCCCCCGCCATTGCGGACGCAGCAGAAGGTGATCCCGGCTTCTTGACCGTCATGTTCCAGTCTGGTTTTGAAACCCTACCGCCCGTCATCGAAAATACCGGCTGGGATACTGTCCTGCTCGATAACGAGATTTCGCTGTGTTCGTCCGATGCTGGCGCGTTCATGTCGTTTGGCGACCCCAGTTGGAAGAATTATGAGGTATCGCTAGAATTCCAATTCCGTGGCCGCGAAGATGGTAAGTTCTATCTGATTACCCGTATGGACGAAACCCATACCGGCATTCGATATGCGATTTCGGCGGACGATAAAACCGTCTCGACCTATACCTTGCGACTACCCAGTGGGCGTTCGCTCCCGATGAGCGAAGTCAACATCAACATCCGCGCCAAACAATGGGGTCTTTTACGCAGTGAGGCTGATGGCATCAAAATCCGCACCTTCTTTGAAGGATTGCAGACCGTCGAATACGAACTCCTCAGCGCAGATTTCAGCCAAGGCTACGTTGGCTTAGAAGCCGAACCCGGCACGATTGTTTGCCTGAACAACCTCGTAGTGCGCTCACTATATCGCTCACAGGAGGCGCTGAACGCCGCCATCCCACGGGCAACCGTCGGCTCGAACGCCAATATGCGCCTATTCCCCGGTCAGGGCTTCACCGCCGTCAGTGCGGCTACCAGCGGTGAGAGCGTGTATGTCATCACGACCAACGATGACAAGACATGGACGTACATCCGCCGTGACTTGACGCGCAACCCTGCCGAAGGCTGGATTGCCAGCAGCCTAATTTCAATCAACGAATAAATATAAGGGCGGCCAATGGCCGCCTTTATGATTCTAGGGGTTAATCACCACCGTCCGCAACGTCAACATATCATCCATCGCAAAACGCGGGCCTTCACGCCCGACGCCGGAATCCTTGTTGCCGCCATACGGCATGTGGTCAACGCGGAAGGCTGGGGTATCGTTGATAATCACCCCGCCGACGTTCAGGCGCTGAACCGCCCGCATCGCACGGCTGAGGTCACGGGTGAAGACCCCGGCCTGCAACCCAAATGCAGAATCGTCGGCCTCTTTTAAGACCTCATCAAAGTCGCCAAACGGCAAGATGCACACGACGGGGCCAAACACCTCTTCAGCCATCACCTTCATCTCGCGGTTGACATCGGTCAGGACGGTGGCGTTCATCATCCGGCCTGTGCGCGTCCCCCCGGTCAACAAATTCGCGCCCGCCGCTACCGCCTCTGACACCCATGACTCGATTCGCGCGGCAGCCGCATCGTTAATCACTGGGCCGAGTTCGGTACGGTCTTCCAACGGGTCGCCCATCACCAGTTTTTGCGTCCGCTCGACGAAGGCCGAGACGAAACTGTCGTATTGGCTGTTGTGGACATAAATCCGTTGCACGCTGATACAGACCTGCCCCGCGTGCGCGAATGAGGCTGTCACCAACTTATCGACAGAAGCGCTGGCGTCCACCGTCTCATCCAGAATCGCCGCCGCGTTACCGCCCAATTCAAAGGTCGTGCGGCGCAGACCGGCATCGCGGCTAATCGCCCGCCCGACGCCGGGGCTACCGGTGAAGGTAATCATCGCCACACGCGGGTCTGTCGTCAGCCAGCGCCCGACCTCTGTCCCGCCGTTGACCACGCTGAACAACCCCTCTGGCGCGCCCGCTTCTTTGAGGATGTCCGCCAGTCGGAAAGCGGTCAGTGGGGTGGCCGGGGCGGGTTTGAGGACAATCGGGCAACCCGCCGCAATCGCGGGCGCGACCTTGTGCGCGACCAGATTCAGGGGGAAGTTGAACGGCGTGACCGCTGCGACAATCCCCACCGGCACGCGCACATAATAGCCAATCCGCCCGACTCCGCCCTTGGCCGCGTCCATCGGGATAGTCTCGCCGTGGATACGCTTGGCTTCTTCCGCCGCAAATGTGAATGTCTCTACGGCGCGGGCGGCCTCACCACGGGCAAAGCGCATCGGCTTACCGCTTTCCCGCGCAATCAGGCGGGCGATGTCATCGGTCTGTGTGTCCAGAATCTCCGCCGCTTTGAGCAGGATTCCGGCGCGGCGATGGGCGGGCATGGCCGCTACTGTCTCGCGCACCGACGCGGCAAGGTCGAGCGCGGCGCGTACCTCTGCCTCGGTGGATTCCGGCACGGTTTGAATCAAACTGTCGTCATACGGGCTTCGCACATCATACGCCATGAGTTATCTCCTGTGACTTTATGGTTTTGAACCGTCAGGTCTTATACAATCTAAGAAAAGATTGCTGAATTGTAACCTTCCCAAGTCGACATGCAAGAATCATCACAATGGACAAACGAATGTCAGGTAACAATCGGATGCGAAATAAAACGGTGCGGGATTAATTATCCTGTACGGACGCCCCATGGGGCGTCCCTGCGAGACGTTAAATGGCGTGAGTATGTCCCTACAAAGGACTCTCATCATTATGACCTCTATCGAAAACCTCTCACCTGTCTGGTCGCACCTGACCACCATCCAACCCGTGCGCGGCGAAGGCGCATATTTATATGACGCCGACGGTCAGCGCTATCTCGATTTCACCTGTGGAATCGGCGTCACCAATACCGGCCACGCCCACCCCCGCGTCGTGAAGGCCATCCAAGACCAAGCCGCGAATCTGCTGTTCGCCCAGATGAACGTGGTCATCTCGCCAGTAGCGGCACAATTGGCCGAGGCGCTCAATCAAATCACCCCGCCCAGCATCGACTCGTTCTTTTTCGCCAATTCCGGCGCAGAGGCCACCGAAGCCGCCGTCAAGCTGGCACGCCACGCCACCGGGCGCAACAACATCATCGTCTTTCAGGGGAGTTTTCACGGGCGCACCGCCCAAACGATGGCGATGACGACCTCTAAGGCGGTCTATCGCTATAAGTATCACCCGTTGCCGTCGGGGATTATCGTCGCGCCGTTCCCGTACAGCTATTACTACGGCATGAGCGATGAGGACACGACTCACTTCTGCATCAAGCAGTTAGAGACCATCCTCAAGAGCCAATCGTCGCCAGAGGAAACCGCCGCCATCATCATCGAGCCGGTTTTAGGCGAGGGCGGCTATGTCCCCGCGCCGGTAGCGTTTTTACAGCGCCTGCGCGAGATTTGCAGCGAACACGGAATCATGTTCGTGGCCGACGAAGTCCAAACCGGGTTCGGGCGCACCGGCAAACAATTCTGTTTCGAGTACGCCGACATCGAACCGGACATCATCATCATGGCGAAAGGCTTGGGCAGCGGCCTCCCGATTTCTGCTATCGCCTCACGCAAGGAATTGATGCAGAAATGGGTGACGGGCAGCCACGGCGGGACGTATGGCGGCGGTAGCGCCGTCGTTTTGGCCGCCGCGCTAGAGACGGTCAAGGTAATACACGAGGAAGGTCTGATCGAAAATTCGGCGCGGATGGGCGCGTATCTGATGGAAAAATTGCGCGGGCTGCAAGCGCAATACCCGGTGATGGGCGATATTCGCGGGCGCGGCCTGATGGTCGGCATCGAATTCACCGCAGCGGACGGCCACGCCGATAAGACGACCTGTAAGGCTGTCGCCGCCGCATGTCTGCGCCAGAAATTGCTGCTGTTGACCTGTGGGACTTACGAAAACGTCGTCCGCCTGATTCCGCCCCTGATTGTGACTGAGGCTATCATCGACGAGGCGCTCGGTATCTTGGAGGCCGCCCTGCGCGAAGTGGTGGGGATGTCTCAACCCACCGCAGTGGGTTAACCTAGCCCATGCCGAACGGGGGAATTCTGGCGAGTGCGGATGAAATACTGTTGGTGCTAATGGGCAGCATCACGGTGTTCAATTACCTATATTACCGTGACCCCGTTCGGCGTGATACCGCCTTGATTTTCGGCGGCCTCGCCGTGATTGTGGTGGTCAATTGGCTGGTTGGCTTACAATTCGATTGGGTCAATCGCCTCATCTTGATTGTTTTACTGACCCAGCCATACCTGTTGCTGAGGGTCGGGCTACACCTCCAACCCATCGCGAAAAGGTTTATCCTATATGTACAGGGCGGCCTGTTGCTTTTCGCGGCGGGCGTCCTCACCATAAACCTACTCAGCCCAGATGCCTTGCCGTTCTTAATCATGATGGGCGTGTATTTCATCACTGCACAAGCCATCCCGACCATCCTGTTTTTGCGCGGCGCACAACGCGCAAAAGGCATCACGCGCAGACGCTTACACGCAATTGGGCTGGGCGCGGCGCTGTTTGGGCTGAATGTCAGTATGCTGGTGGGGTTCACAATCGTACAACTCACCCGCAACCGGTCATTGAGCGAGTTTGAGCAATTGTGGCTGTCGTTCTTGTCTACGGTCAGCGTCTTATGCTTCTATGTCGGATTCGCCCCGCCGCGCTGGTTATGGCGCCCGTTCCAGATGAGCGAATTGGGCCGGTTCTTGAACGAAGTCGGGCGTAACGTCATCCGCCAACCTGTCGAGGACACCATCACCTATATGGCTGAGGCGTGTTTGCAAGCTGTCGGCGGCACAGAGTCGGCCATCGCCACGGTGTCTATCGACACGCTCAAAGTCACCATCCAGCGCCCGAATAGCCCTATCACTCTGAACATCCGCGCCCAAGACAAAAACCCAATCCGCATCGCATGGTCAATTGGTGAACCGGCCTACGTCTATGCCGGTCAACCGACTCAGGATGTCCCCTCATTGCGGGCGGCATTAGGGGCGCAAGCGGTGTATATCGTCCCGATTTGCGAGGTCAATCAGACGTGGATTATCCTCTTACTGGGGCTGCGCGGTGGGGCGTTGTTCGTACATGATGACCTGTTCCTGCTGCGCCTATTTGCCGGGCAAGTGGCGACCCTGATTGAGAACAAAACGCTGGTCGAGAAACTCAACGGCATCAACGACTACCTAGAGACGCGGGTCACACAGCGCACCCTCGCCTTACGCAAGTCAGATGAGGAACTACACCAGCGCGTCAACCAATTGACCGCCGTCAACCGCGAGTTAGAAGCGTTCAGCTATTCGGTTAGCCATGACCTCCGCGCACCGCTACGCGCCATCAACGGGTTCAGCCAAGCGTTATCTGAGGATTACGGCGACCAACTCCCGGCCGACGCACAAGATTATCTGAAGCGCATCCGCGCCGCCAGCCAGCGCATGGGACATCAGATTGACGATATGCTGATGCTGAGTCGCGTCACGCGCACCGAAATGACCGTGCAAACTGTCAATCTCAGCCAGATATGCCAAGAAATCATCGAAGAATTGACCCTATTAGAACCTGACCGACAGGTGACAGTCACCATCCAGCCGGATTTATACGCCGAGACCGACAAGAATTTGGTGGAATTGCTGCTGCAAAATCTTTTGGGCAACGCATGGAAATTTACCAGTCGTAAAGATATTGCACAGATTCAGGTTGGAACACTTGGAGAAAATCCGATAACCGTTTACTATGTTAGAGATAACGGTGCGGGATTTGACCCTCAATATGCTGAAAAGTTGTTCACCGTCTTCCAACGACTCCACAGTGCTGCCGATTTTGAGGGTACCGGCGTTGGGTTGGCAACCGTACAGCGCATTGTCCACCGCCACGGTGGACGCATCTGGGCAGAAAGCCAACCCAATCAAGGCGCAACTTTCTGTTTCACCCTAGCCCCGGAGGGGTCATGACAACAGGTTCTTTACAGAAAATTCTGCTGGTCGAAGACAACGACGACGATTATGATTTGACCCTCCGCGCTTTCAGGAAGGCGGGGCTGAATATCCGTATCGAACGCGCCCGCGACGGGAGTGAAGCCATCGAGTATTTCAACGACCCGGCCAAAAGCACCGTCCTCCCCAATGTTGTGTTGCTCGACCTGAATCTCCCCCGCATCAGCGGTCATGAGGTGTTGCGCCAAATCCGCGCCAACCCCAAGACCCGCCGCCTGCCCGTGGTCATCCTCACCACCTCGCGGGAACACGAAGACCTGACTCGCAGCTATGACCTCGGCGCGAATAGTTGCATCCGTAAGCCGGTGGATTTTGTCGAGTTCATCGAAACCGTCCAAACCGTCACCGCGTATTGGCTGAATCTCAACCAAACGCCGCGAGTCATCTAAGAAACCGTTTTCCGCTCACATAGCCCTCATCCAAAAAAAGTTGCAAACTCAACGCCCAGCAGGTTATCCTCGTGGATACGTTTGTGATTCGCACAAGCGTGGAGACCATACTAAAGAGGGGTTCCCATGAAGAAAGTTTCTATTTTACTCGTGTTCGTTTTCGCTTTAATCCTCGCACCCACCACTTTTGCTCAAATGGATGCGATTGGTGAAGGCGAAGGACAAGTTGATATTATCGCGTGGGCTGGTTACATCGAACGTGGTGAAACCGACGCCGCCTATGATTGGGTGACGGAATTTGAAGCCCAGACCGGTTGCATGGTCAACGTCAAGACCGCCGCAACCTCCGATGAAATGGTCGCGCTGATGAACGACGGCGTGTTCGACCTCGTGACCGCTTCCGGCGACGCAAGCCTGCGCCTGATTGCCGGTGGCCGCGTCCAACCGGTCAACACCGACCTCATCGCGTCATGGTCAACCGTGGACGAGCGCCTGCAAAACGCGCCGTGGCACACGGTTGATGGCGTGCATTATGGCGTGCCGTATCAATGGGGCGCGAACGTCCTCGCCTATAACACCGAAGTCTTTGGCGATACCGTCCCCGATAGCTGGTCAGTGGTCTTTGAAGAAACTGTCCTGCCGGATGGTGAGAGCAACGTAGGCCGCGTTCAAGCATACGACGGCGCAATCTATATCGCTGACGCCGCCCTGTATCTGATGGCGCACCAGCCCGAACTCGGCATCACCGACCCCTACAGCCTTGATCGTGACCAGTTCAACGCCGCCCTCGACCTACTGCGCGTCCAGCGCGGGCTGGTTGGCCGTTACTGGCATGACGCCTTCATCCAAATTGACGACTTCACCAACGAAGGCGTGGCCGTCAGCAGCACATGGCCGTTCCAAGTCAACCTTTTGGCCGGTGCGGGCGCACCCATCGCCAGCGTCATCCCCAGCGAGGGCGCAACCGGTTGGGCGGACACCACCATGATGCACGTCAACGCGGCGCACCCCAACTGCGCCTATCTGTGGATGGAATGGTCGCTCAATCCCAAGCTGCAAGGCGACTTGGCCGCGTGGTTCGGCTCCGTCCCAGCTGCCCCCGCCGCCTGTGAAGGCAATGAATTGTTGGGCGAGGAGGGCTGCACCACCAATGGTTTCGAGAACTTCGACAAAATCGACTTCTGGCGCACCCCGACCACAAGCTGTCAAGACGGGCGCACCGATGTCGAGTGCGTCCCCTATTATGAGTGGGTGACGAGCTACATCGCGGTCATCGGCGGGCGTTAAGTCTCACATCCTCTCCATACACCGGGTTTAGCACCAAAGACGAATAAAACTGTAGGGACGCCCAGAAGGGCGTCCGTCCTAAATTTCAAAGACGGACGGCAAAAATGCCGTCCCTACAGAGCGTCTTATCGTGTACGGAGAGGTGTGATTCGCAAGAACATTTACAGGCTTTCGGAGAAAACCTTCATGGATTACAAACTTTGGATTGACGGCGCATGGGCAGACTCGCAGGGCGGGACGCGCCGCGCCATCGAAAACCCGGCCAATGGTGAAACCGTCGCCCATACCCTAGACGCCACCGCCGCCGATGTCGATGCCGCTGTACAGGCCGCCCACCGCGCCTTTTACGACGGACGCTGGTCAAAACTCACCCCGAATAAGCGCAGCGAGGCGCTCTGGAAACTCGGTGATTTATTGGCCGCCCGCTTAGAAGAATTTGGCCGCGCCGAATCCGACCAGACCGGCAAGCCGTTCAGCTTCGTCAGCATGGGCGCAGACCTCCCGTTTTGCGTCGATAACCTGAAATTCTTCGCGTCCGCCGCCCGCGATACCCACGGCTATAGTTCCGGCGAGTATATGGCCGGATTCACTTCTATCTCGCGCCGTGAACCCGTCGGCGTGGTCGGCAGCATTACGCCGTGGAACTACCCACTCATGATGGCGATTTGGAAGCTGGGGCCAGCCCTCGCCGCCGGATGCACCATCATCCTCAAGCCAGCCCCCGGCACGCCCGTCACAACGCTGATGTTGGCAGAACTCAGTCGCGAGGCAGGAATCCCAGACGGCGTGTTAAACGTCGTGACCGGCGGTAATGAGGTCGGGCAAGCATTGGTCGAACACCCGCTGGTGCGGATGGTCAGCCTGACCGGTTCAACCGGCACGGGCAAGAAAATCATGAAGACCGCCGCCGATACGCTCAAGCGCGTCCACCTTGAATTGGGCGGCAAAGCCCCGTTCATCGTGTTTGACGACGCCGACCTCGACGCCGCGATTGCGTCCGCGTCGATTATGTCCACCTTCAACACCGGCCAAGATTGCACCGCCGCGACCCGCATGTACGTCCACAAGTCCAAGCTCAATCACGCGATTGAAGGCGTGGTAGAGGCCATGCGTGCCATCAAAATCGGGTCGCAATATGAGGACGGCGTGCAGATGGGGCCGCTCATCAGCGGAATCCAACGCGAGCGCGTGATGGGATTCGTTGACCGCGCCCGCGCCGCCGGTGCAAAAATCATGACCGGCGGGCAGATTCCGGCGGGGATGGACAGCGGCTATTTCTACGAGCCGACGGTGATTGTCGATGCCGACCAAAAGGCCGAAATCATCCAAAGCGAGGTGTTCGGCCCCGTCCTGACCATCAGCACGTTTGATACCGATGAACAAGCGTTGGATTATGGCAACGATGTGGCTTATGGACTCGCCGCCAGCGTGTGGACAAAAGACATCGGGCGGGCGATGCGCCTCTCCGCCGCGCTAGAATTTGGGACGATTTGGATCAATGACCACATCCCCCTCACCAGCGAGACGCCGCACGGCGGGTTCAAGCAATCCGGTTTCGGCAAAGACCTATCCGCCGAGGCCGTCTCAGACTACAAAGTCACCAAGCACGTCATGGTCAAACACGCATGATCAGCCAGACCTCAGACCGCCCCATCGCCGTCTCACTGCAAGGCGTGAGCAAACTCTTTGGCGCGGTCAAAGCCCTCGATAACATCAACCTCGATATTTACGACGGCGAATTTTTCTCGATGTTGGGGCCGTCTGGGTCGGGCAAAACGACCTCGCTGCGCTTGGTGGCCGGGTTTGAGCAACCGTCGTCGGGTCGCGTCTTGCTGTATGGGCAAGATGTGACCGGCGTCCCGCCGTTTGACCGTGATGTGAACACGGTCTTTCAGGATTACGCGCTGTTCCCGCACATGACCATCGAGCAGAACGTCGGCTATGGCCTGATGATTCGCAAGCTCCCCAAGCCGGAAATCACCCGCCGCGTCGGGGCGATGCTGGAGATGGTGCGCCTACCCGGGTACGAGAAACGCAAGCCATCGCAATTATCCGGCGGCCAACGCCAACGTATCGCCCTCGCCCGCGCCCTGATTAACCACCCCCGCGTCCTGTTGTTGGATGAGCCGTTGGGGGCGCTTGACCTCAAACTCCGCCAGCAAATGCAGATTGAGTTGAAGGCGATTCAGCGTGAGGTCGGGATTACGTTCATCTTCGTCACCCACGACCAAGAAGAAGCGCTCACCATGTCTGACCGGATGGCGGTATTCAGTCAGGGGAAGATTGAGCAAATCGGCACGCCCACCGAAATTTACGAGCGCCCGCGCACGGCGTTCGTGGCCGGATTCGTCGGGACGACCAACATCCTCAGCGGTCATGTCGCCCAGCGCATCACCGAATCGCAGGCGGCATTTTCCATCAGGCCAGAGAAAATTCGCCTGATGCCGCCAGATACGCCTCCCCAAGCCAATAGCATCCGCGTCGGGGGGACAATCCGCGATGTGGTCTATCTGGGGATGACCACCCGCTATCTGATTGAGATTGACGGCGGCGGCGATTTACAGGTCATCGCGCAAAACACCGATACCGATTCCTCGGCGGCGCAGGCGACTCGCGGGCAGCGTGTGATGGCGGTTTGGCCGTCCAGCGCCATGCGCCTATTGGATGAGGGGGCATAACCGATGGAGGAAGAACTATCCCCTTCGATCCCCCCGCCCCGCCAGTCCCTGATGCGGAGGATTTCGGCGTGGTTCTACCGTCACCCTAACCTCTCGTTGGGTGCGCTGTTGGGCGTCCCGATGCTGTGGATGGTGGTGGTCTATCTTGGTTCGCTGTCATCTCTGCTGATTCAGAGTTTCTTCCGGCTGGATGAATTCAGCGGGCGCGTCATCCGCGAATTTGGCCTGCGGACGTATGAGCAATTATTCACCGCCGCCCATACCGACATCATGATTCGCACGACGTTAATGGCGCTAGCAGTGACGTTCGCCTGCGCGGTGATTGCCTTCCCGCTGGCATATTATATGGCGAGGTATGCCAGCTTCCGCATGAAGACGATTTTGTATCTGGCCGTGCTGCTGCCGCTATGGTCAAGCTATCTGGTGCGCGTCTATACGTGGAAAATCATCCTCTCGCAAGAGGGCATCATCTCGTGGTTTTTTGATACGTTGGGCATCCGATTCATCTTGGACGGAATCCTCTCCATCCCCGGAATCGGCGGCACATCGCTGTCGTTTTCGTTCATTGGGATGTTTTTGGTGTTCGTCTATATCTGGCTGCCGTATATGGTCATCCCGATTAACGCGGCGCTAGAGCGCGTCCCGAAATCACTGATTGAGGCGTCTAGCGACCTCGGCGGGCGTCCGGGTTATACCTTCCGGCGGGTGATCCTGCCGCTGGCCTTCCCCGGCGTGGTGGCTGGGAGCATCTTCACATTTTCCTTGACGCTGGGCGATTACATCATCCCGCAAGTAATCGGCAATTCGTCGCCGTTCATCGGGATTACCGTGTTCACCTATCAAGGGACGGCGGGCAATATCCCGCTGGCGGCGGCCTTCACCGTCGTGCCTGTGGTGATTATGCTGGTCTATCTGTTGATTGCGCGCAGATTGGGGGCGTTCGATGCCCTCTAACGACCACGCGCCACGCGCCCCATGGAGTCTGAAAATCGCCGCGTTTGGGGCGCTAATTTTCCTGCACTTCCCGATTTTGATTATCATCCTGTACGCCTTCACCACCGAGGAGGCGTCGTTTCGATTCCCCCCACCCGGATTAACCACCCGATGGTTCGGCAAATTATTCGAGCGCCAAGATTTTTGGGAGGCGCTGGGGCTGTCGCTACAAGTGGCGTCCATCGCCACCGCGATTGCGATGGTGTTGGGGACGTTGATTGCGCTGGCGCTGTATCGCACCAATTTCTTCGGGCGTGACAGCATCACATTGCTGGTGATTCTCCCCATCGCCCTCCCCGGCATCGTGACCGGCATCGCGCTTCGGTCAGCGTTCAGCCTAATTGGTGTCCCGTTCACGACTTGGACAATCATCATTGGTCACGCTACCTTCTGCATCGTGACGGTTTATAATAATGTTGTGGCGCGACTGCGGCGTACCCAGCACAGCCAAATCGAGGCGTCGATGGACTTGGGCGCGAGTACGTGGCAGACCTTCCGCCATATCGTGCTGCCCAACATCGCAACCTCACTGTTGGCGGGCGGGATGTTGGCCTTTGCGCTGTCATTTGACGAGGTAATCGTGACGACCTTCACGGCGGGTCAGCAAGAAACGCTCCCGATTTGGATTTTCAGCCAATTGGTGCGCCCGCGTGACCGTCCAGTGACCAATGTGGCCGCACTATTTGTGATTGCGGTGACATTCGTCCCGATTATCGTCGCCCATTACTTGACCCGCGAAGCAAGTGAATAAAATCCCGTCAGACGGGCGGGGTTATGTCCCCGCCCGTATAATTACCGGCATACCTATACTCCAAAGGAAAACCCTATGATTACGATTATACGCCCGCAATCGGATGAATATGCCGTTTTTTATGCGGGGTACGTCGGGCGCGTGCCAGAAGGCGCAGATTTATTCGCGCTGTATGCTGAACAACCCGGCACGCTCAATATGCTGGTCGGGAGTATGACCGATGAAGAGGCCGCCACGCCGCATAAAACCGGCGAATGGAGCGTCAAGCAAATCCTCGGCCATATCAACGACACCGAGCGCGTATTTGCTTACCGCGCCCTGCGAATCGGGCGCGGCGACACCACGCCGTTAGCGGGTTTTGACCAAGATCAATATGTCGCCGGGACGGATTTCAACGCTCGCAGCTTGCAAGGGTTGTTAGATGAATTTTCTGCATTGCGTACCGCCAATCTGCTGTGCTTCCGGGTATTGACCGAAGCCGAGGTTGACCGGCGCGGCGTTGCCAGCGAGAATCCGGTCAGCGTCCGCGCTTTGCTGTACGTCCTAGCCGGTCACGTCATGCACCATATCGAAAGCATGAAGGTAGATTACAATCGATGAAACGTCTTTTTCTATTCGTAGTTTTAGCAATCGCCCTCGTCGGGTGCGGAAGCGTCGCCACCCAATCGACTCCCATCCCCGACGCCGATAGCGCCCTCCAGACCGTTGATAAAAGCGGTAATCAGCCGGGATTATCATTTACCTACCCTACCGGGTGGGAATTGCTAGAAGCCGACATGCGCGGCTTAATGGTCTATAGCGTGCCGGATGCCGGTCTGCGCCTATACAGCCCCGGCCTGACGGCTGGTGAAGTCGTGATACAAGTCAGCGCCACCCCGCGCGCGCGCGTCGAATCCGACCTCGCCAGTTATGCCATTTCACTGGTTGAAATGACCGACTCTACTCATCAAGACCCACAGCCCGTGACGATTAACGGCTTTGAAGGTTATCAGGCCGTCGGGGAGCGCGACGAATTCACCATCCTCGTCACCGTGACCGAACAGTACGGCGAAATCGTCGAGGTGGTCGCGTATACCACCCCTGACGAGGCAGAAACACATCGTCCTATGATTGATGCGCTCATCGAATCGGCCATCTGGAAATTACCCACGGAGTAACCTCAATATGAGCATCCGCGTCACGGTCTGGAATGAAGGCCGCCACGAACAAAAAAGCGAAGCCGTTCAGAAAATTTACCCGAACGGGTTGCATCAGCCGATTGTTGACCACCTCAACGCCAACGGATTCACCGCCCGTGGCGCGACCCTTGATATGCCGGAACACGGCCTGACCGAAGACGTCCTGAACAACACCGATGTCTTGACGTGGTGGGGTCACATGGCGCACGGGGATGTCAGCGACGAAATCGTCGAGCGCGTGCATCAGCGCGTCTTGCTGGGCATGGGCTTAATCGTGCTGCACAGCGGGCATTACAGCAAAATCTTCAAGAAATTGATGGGAACGACTTGCTCACTCAAGTGGCGCGAGGCCGACGAACACGAGCGGATTTGGGTCGTGAACCCCGGCCACCCCATCGCGGATGGTTTGGGCGAATATTTTGAACTCCCCGGCCATGAGATGTACGGCGAATTTTTCGATGTCCCCGCGCCGGATGAATTGGTCTTTATCAGTTGGTATCCGGGCGGCGAGGTTTTCCGGTCTGGCCTGTGTTATCACCGAGGGCGCGGCAAAGTGTTTTACTTCAGCCCCGGCCACGAAACCTACCCAATTTACTATCAGCCGGAAGTCTTGCACGTCATCGGCAACGCCATCAAATGGGCAGTCCCGTCCGGCGCGGCCTACCGACTCGATGCGCCCAACGCAAAACCCCTTGAAATCCTGAAGAAGCGCGAGGAATAACCGCTATGGCAGCAAATTCCCTGAAAGTCGGTGTGATTGGCGTCGGCGGCATCGCAGCTACCCACATGCCGGGTTGGGCGGCCTCGCCGTATGCAGAAGTCATCTCCGGCGCAGACCCGAATCCCGTCGCATTGGTGGAGTGGGGCAAAAAGTGGGACGTGCCAAAACTGGTCGCCACCGCTGACGAAATTTTGAACGACCCAGACATCGACATCGTAGACATCTGCACCCCGTCGATGTTCCACGCGCCGCTGGCGATTGCCGCGCTCGAACACGGTAAACACGTCATCTGCGAGAAGCCACTCGCCCCGACGCCGAACGAAATCCGCCAGATGATTGACGCCCGTGACCGTTCCGGCAAACTCTTGATGACCGCCCAACACCACCGCTATAGCCCGCAGGGGCAAGCGCTCAAGGCACAGGTGGATAACGGGGCGCTCGGCCATGTCTACCACGCACGCTCGTGGTATCTGCGCCGGAATAACGTCCCCACCGGCCCCGGCTTCATCCTCAAGTCGCGTTCGGGCGGCGGTGCGTGCATCGACATCGGCGTCCACGCGCTGGATATGGCACTCTGGCTGATGGGCAGCCCGACTCCGGTCAGCGTGACCGGCCACGCCAGCAGCACGCTCAGTAAATTACCGGGCGCGTGGTCGCCGTGGCAAGGCGGCACGCCCATCCCCGCAGAGATGGATGTCGAGGAGTTGGCCGTCGGGTTCGTCCGTTTCGCCAATGGCGCGACCATGATGTTGGAATTTAGCTGGATGTTGAACGGCCCGCACCAAGAGGATTTACAAGTCTGGCTGTACGGCACAGAAGGCGGCTGCCATTATCCGAAGGCTGAGGTCTATCAAAGCACGCCCAACCCGCGCCAACAATATGACATCGCACTCAAGTATCTGCCCCAGCAGTTGGGCGCACACGCGGTAGAGTGCATGGCGTTCGCGGAGGCCATCATCAACGGTGCGCCTTCGCCAGTCCCCGCCGAGCAATCGCTGGCGGTACAAATCATCCTCGACTCGATTTATACCAGCGCCCAGACCGGGCGAGAGGTGCGGCTCGATGAATAAGCCTCTGTTGGGCGTTCAACTGTACAGCCTACGCGAAGAATTGGCGAAAGATTTTGACGGCACTATCGCAGCTGTCGCAGCGACGGGCGTAGCGGGCGTTGAGCCGTGGGGCGGCCTACCCGCTGATTTTGCCCACGCCGCCGCGCTGTTTAAGTCACACGGTCTGCAAAGCGTCACCAGTCACCTCCCATTATTGACCGGAGATGACCGCCAGAAATGGCTGGACGCCGCCGGAACACTCGGCGTCAAGACCATCATCTTGCCGTATCTGCCGCCGGAGAATTTCGCCGACGCCAGCGCGCTCCAGCGTACCGCCGACCTCATCAATCAATCGGCAGAGGTCGCGCACGCCGCCGGTTTCGCCTATGGCTATCACAATCACTGGTGGGAATTCGCCGACTTAAATGGGACGCCCGCCCTCTATCAACTGGCCGCGCTGATTCAACCGACCATCTTGTTTGAGGTCGATGTGTATTGGGCGCAAGTGGCTGGCGTAGACCCGATAAGCGCCGTTAAAGAATTAGGGGCGCGTTCGTCGCTATTGCACCTCAAAGATGGCCCCGCCGACTCTAACGAGTCGCCGATGGTCGCAGCCGGTGAAGGCGCAGTCAAATTCGCTCCGCTGATTGAGGAAGCGGGCGCTGATTGGGGCTTCATTGAGTTGGATAAATGCGCCACCGACATGTTGGAAGCCGTCAACAAGAGCGCCACATATTTCCTCTCGAATGGCCTCGCGCAAGGCAAGGCATGACCAACCCAACGCCCGCCAAAGGCTCTGTGCGCGAGGTCGCTAGCATCTTTTTATGGCTGGGGACTATCGGTTTCGGTGGCCCAGCCGCGCATATCGCGCTATTCCGTCAAGAATTGGTGCAGAAAAAGGCATGGGTGACGGACGACGAATTTATGGATTTATTCGGCGTCACCAACATGCTCCCCGGCCCCAACTCTACTGAGATGGCGATTCACCTCGGCTATGTGCGGGCGGGTTGGAAGGGTGCAATCGCGGGCGGGGTGTGCTTCATCCTGCCCGCCGCACTCATGGTGCTTGCCCTCGCCGCACTGTACGTGCGAATCGGGACGACTCCGGCAGCGACTGGCCTGTTATATGGCGTCAAGCCGGTGATTATCGCCGTGGTCGCTTACGCACTCTATGGCTTGCTGGGCAAGGCGCTTAAAAATCGCGCCCTGATAGCGGTAGGCATTGGCGCAACGGGGTTATATCTCATCGGCGTCAACGAAATCTTGTTATTGTTCGGACTCGGCATCTTATATATGACCACAACGCGCATCCGCGCCGGTCAGTCTCCCGGCGGTTGGGTTATTTTCCCCGCCGCTATCCCACTCACTATCACCGCCGCCGCGACAATTTCTTTGCCCTTATTGTTCTTCAATTTCCTGAAAATCGGCTCGGTGTTATATGGGAGCGGCTACGTCTTATTGGCGTTCATGCGCTCCGATTTCGTGGACACGCTCGGCTGGCTGACCAATCAGCAACTTCTGGACGCGGTGGCCGTCGGGCAATTCACGCCGGGGCCGCTGTTCACGACGGCCACTTTTGTCGGCTACCTGATTGGCGATAAGGTCGGGTCGGGCTTGCTGGGCGCGATTCTAGCGACGGTGGGGATTTTCCTCCCATCGTTCATTTTTGTCCTCGCCAGCAGTCGATTCATCCCGCATATCCGCAAATCGGCGATATTATCCCTGCTCTTGGATGGGGTCAACGCCGCCGCGCTCGGTTTGATGGCCGGGGTGACGATTGAGTTGGGCGTCAGCGCCATCATCGACCCGTTGACGGTGATTCTGGCGCTGGTTTCATTGGGGTTGCTGATTCGGTATCGAATCAACGCGACGTGGCTGATTTTGGCCGGGGCGATCATCGGTCTGGTCGTCGGGATGTAAATACGCGGGTTTTATATCGCTTAAACCGGCGTGACCGTGCTAAACTCAGGACTCATCACTCAGGATTCATCACTCAAACGCTATGGACATCAATGGCACATTTCGCTTTGAGCATCCCCAGCCGATGGTCTGGGGCGTGCTGACGCACCCAGAGTCCATCGCTACCGCCCTGCCGGGGGTGCAAACCCTGACGCCTATCCCCGGCGAAGCACTAGCATGGACGGCGCAAATCTCACTGGCGTTCATCGCCATCAATGCCGAATTTGCGGGCGAGGTCAGCCTGACCGATTTACAAGCGCCGTCCCAATTTCGTCTGAACGTCGCCAGTGGTGAGGGCGACTCACGCATTAGCGGGTCTGCGATCATTGCGCTTGCGCCAATAGAGGACGCGCCCGACCATACCGTCCTCACCTATAGCGGCGCGGCGGAGATGACCGGCAAGTTCGCGTCGTTTCCACCCGCCATCATCAAATCGGTGGTTATGATGTTGGTGCGCCAATATTTCATGACGCTCTCCCGCCAGATGGGCGGTGGTGAATAATGCGCGACATCCTCTCTCAAGTCGCCGGGTGGTTATCTGACGGTAAACCCGTCGCTGTCGCTACCGTGGTCAGCACATGGGGGTCAGCGCCGCGCCAGCCGGGGGCGAAATTAGCCGTCACCCCGCCGCATGATATGGCCGGGTCGGTCAGTGGCGGCTGTGTTGAAGGCGCGGTAATTGATTCCGCTATCGAGTCATTGGCGGACTATACCCCGCGCTTGCTACATTTCGGCGTAGCCGACGAAACGGCGTGGGAAGTCGGACTCGCGTGCGGCGGCCAGATAGATATTTATGTCGAGCCACTAGACCCGGAACTGTTCGCCGTATTGTCTGAACGGACTCAAGCCGATACCCCGCATGTGATGGTCACGGTCATCAGCGGGGACGCGCTCGGCACGAAAATTGTGGTAGACGCGGACGGGATGCCGTATGCGGTAGGCGACCCCGACGCGCTAGATACCCTGACCATCAGCGCATTTGCGGCACTTTCTAGCGGCCAGACCGGGTGCGCCACGGCGGGTGATTATGATGTGTTCATCGAGGTCATACAGCCGCGCCCGCACCTGATCGTGATTGGCGGGGCGCATGTCGCCGTAGCGCTCACGCAGATGGCGCACATGATGGGATTCCGCGTCAGCATGATTGACCCGCGCAGTGCGTTCGCCAGCGCTGACCGATTCCCCGATTTGGCGGGCAATATCAGCCACGCCTACCCAGATAAAGCCCTGCCCGCGCTCGGCCTCGACGCATACAGTTATGTCGTCATCCTCAGCCACGACCCCAAAATTGACGACCCCGCCCTACGGGTCGCCTTGCCCAGCGCCGCGCCGTATATCGGGGTCATGAGCAGTCGCAAGACGCACAAGGGGCGGATTGAGCGCTTGACCGCCGCCGGAATCTCACCAGAACAATTGGCGCGTATCCACACGCCAATCGGGCTGGACATCGGGGCGAAAACGCCGGAAGAAATCGCCCTCAGCATCATGGGGGAAATCTTGATGGTCAAAAACAAAGTTATAACGCCATGACCTCCCCTACACAGGTGGGCTGTCTGATTCTGGCCGCCGGACTCTCATCACGGATGGGCAGCCCGAAAGCCTTGCTGCCGTGGGGCGAAAACGGCACGCTGATTGAGCATATCATCCGCACCGCGCAGGCCGCCCAAGTCGGGGAGGTCTGGGTCGTCACCGGCCATGCCGCCGAGTCAGTTGCCCCGCTGGTGACGTCACTCGGCGCACATCCCATCATTAACATTGACTACGCGAAGGGTGAAATCCTGTCGTCGCTCAAGGTCGGGCTATCCGCCCTGCCGGATTCGTGCGGCGCGGCGCTCGTCCTCTTAGGCGATATGCCGTTCGTCACCGCTGACGTGATTAAAACCGTCGTAAATGTATGGCATAATGAACAGTCCTCGGCTGCGACTGTGGCTGTCGCACCGGTTTATGAGAATCAACGCGGCCATCCTATCTTGTTTGACCGCGCCCTGTGGCCGGAACTGCTCGCCCTGCCGGAAGGCTCTGCGCCGCGTGACGTCCTGACCCGTCATCCTGACCGCCTGCGCTTAATTCCGGTAGACGATGACGGCATTCTGGTTGACCTCGACACACAACAACAGTACCAACACCTCAAAAACGGGGTTTAAGCGGAACTAATGTACAAAACAAGTTGCAGTTTCATATCCGACAGGCGATAATAAACGCATCAAATGATTAAAAGATACTCCCCATGCGCGATACCAGCGAAAATTTCAGTCCGATGCACGTCTTGTATATCGACGACGACCTGCTCATGCACGACCTCTTGCGCGGGATGCTAAACCGTCATCAAGTGACCTCGGCGTATAGCATGGAACATGCCAAGCGTGTTTTGGAATATTTCACGCCGGACATTATCTTCTGTGACCTGATGATGCCACTTGATAACGGTATCACGGTCATGCGCTATCTACGCGCCCATCCACAATTCAACCAGACCCACATCGCCGTCCTGACCGCCGCCGATGAGTCCTTGATTGAGTTGGCAAGCTCATTCAATCCGCTGGTGATTCTGCATAAGCCGTTTGATCGCGAGGCGCTCATCAATGCCGTAGAAAAAGCCCGGAGCAGCCCCACCCAACTTCCATAGCAACCCCAAAAAATATATTGCCCCGAAAATCGTGATGTATTGTCGCCGTAAATGATAGCGTCTCGGCAAATTCTTGTTACAATGCGCTCACAGTGGGGCGTTTGAGTCCAACACATGACTAAGGGAAGTTTCGGGAGAAAATCATGATTAAAGAATTCCGCGATTTTATTATGCGCGGAAACGTGCTTGACTTGGCCGTCGGTATCATCATGGGCGCGGCCTTCACTACCGTGGTCAATTCATTGGTGAAAGATATCGTCTTGCCACCAATTGGTATTTTACTGGGCGGGGTCGATTTCTCAGCGCTGGGCGTCACGCTCAAGCCCGCTGTCACAGCCGCCGACGGAACCATCATCACCCCTGCCGTGATTATCGGCATCGGCTTATTCTTCAACGCGCTCATCACCTTCTTGATTACCGCGTTCGCCGTGTTCCTATTGGTCAAAGCCGTCAATAAAGCCAGTCGCCCCAAGCCCGTCGTGGTCGCCCCTGCTGCGCCCGCCGCTCCGACCACCGATGAGCAGATTTTGACCACGCTCAAATCGCTGAATGAGACGTTGATCAAATTGAACAACAAATCATAAGGACGCGGCTATCGGGCGGTTCACGACCCTCTACATAGTTTTTGGCGGGGATGACGACTCGATATGGCGCAACAAGTCAGCCGTATGCGCCGCCCGCCCCGCCCAAACCGAACACCCCGCCCATAACGCGGGGTGTTCGCCTATCTGATGGAAATATGCCGCCCATGCGTCGGTCATCTGGCGCAAATCGGCCATAAGTGCTGGGAATACCCCATAATCCACCCCCGCCCGCAAGACGTTGTGCATAAGGGTTTTACGGTCTGTGAAACCGGTGGGGATCTGATGCCGCCCCGCCAGACGCCCGACATCCTCACGACTGAGGTATATCCCGACCCACGCGGGCGTCATCAACGCCGATGCGATGTCGCGCAGACTGGTCTTAGCGTCAGCCAACAGGTCAGGCGGCGCGGGCAATTCAAAGGGCGGCGGCATATCATCCCCTAGCGCGGCGCGGTCATCAGCGACCAAATCCAACGCAAGCGCCGTCACGCGCTCATAAACCGGTGACTGTTGCGACTCAATCGCTCGCGCCAATACCGGCAACCATGTCAGCACCCGCCGGTCTAAGAAATCGCGCCGCAACGCCTGAATACGGACAATTTGACCGGGTTTGCCATCCGCCAGCGCGTCGGCCTCTGCGCCCGCCAACCAACCGAGGACGCCCAATTGCATCCCGATATGATCGGCATCGTGTGACGGCGCATCCCACCTGACCTGTGCATAGAACGCCGCCGACGCCTCGGCTTCTATCCCGCCCATCAAGCCGTCAGCACTCAAAAACACCCCGGCATACGGGTAGACGTTCAGGCCGAATACCCGATGATATTCGGCCTCTAACACATCGGAATCCGGCGCGGCTTCCCCTTCTGGGAAGATTAGCGGCTGTAGCTCTGGGGTCAATCCATCCCGTAGGATTTGCCCTAACAGGTTATAGGCGTCGCTTTTCGCCTGAATAAGACTCGTATCGGACATTCACAATCTTCTTCTTGGTGGATTGGTACGTGTGCGGGGATTGTACCATCGCGGCGCGATTGTTCTGCAACCACACCCACATCCCGCCGTATGTTCCGATAATCCACAAGATATAGCCCGATGTGTCCCCCGGCCTAATCCAAACGAGCGACGCCACTGCCGCCGCCGTAAACAGATACAACATCCACCAATTCGCCCGTGACCGCATGATGAACCTGCTCTCTTGGTCAAATTTCACACTAACTTGACCACGATTATCGGCTCATTTCAGGCCGTGTCAGGTCAGGATACATGCAGCGACCATCAAAAAAAGTCAAGATAGGGCGCTAAATCCAATCAAGTGTCAATACCTTCGCCAATTTTGATTATCACGGACAACGCGGGCGTTGTCCCTACGAATCCTCCCGTGACGGGTTTTTATTGTAGGGACACGGCCTGCCGTGTCCGCTGATGATGGATGGTATCAATCGGATTTTGGCGAAGGTATTGAAGTGTAGAACAGCCGTTTGTCCGCTAAAATAGAAAGATGAAATGAGCGCTCTATACTAGTACAGATCGTTGGTTCACCTTATGAGCGATGCAGCACAACACCACAACTTAGATGAGCAGTTACGCCAAAGTGAGGAGGCGCTACGCCAGAGCGAGGCGCGTTACCGTGCGCTGGTGCAGAGCCAAATCGACCTCGTGTGCCGTTTCTTGCCCGATAGCACCCTGACCTTTGTCAACCGAGCTTACGCACAGTTTTATAACACCACGCCAGAAGCGATGATTGGCCGCAGTTTCATTGACCACTGCGACCTGTCTACATGGGAAGATATTAAACAGCGCATCAAGAGCATCCTGCTCAACCCCGCCCCGAGTCATAGTGAATTCCCGTGGACAGACCCATCTGGTAAAGTCCATTGGGTACAATGGGTAGACCAAGGGATTTTGGATGACAACGGCAACGTGGCCGAAATTCAAGCCGTCGGGCGCGACATCACTCACCTCAAACACGTCGAAGACTCCTTACGACTGCAAGAGGAGTGGTATCGTTCGCTGTTTGAGGTCAACCCAATGCCGTTGTGGGTCTATGACCGCGAAACCCTGATGTTCCTAGAAGTCAACAAGGCCGCCGTCGAAAAATATGGCTACACCCGCGATGAATTCCTCGCCATGGATATCACTGGCGTGCGCCCGCCACAAGAGCAAAACCGGCTACAACTCGTCCTACAAATGGACACAGAGGGGTTCTATCGAGGAAAGAATTGGGTTCACCGCAAAAAAGATGGGACGACATTCGATGTTGATATTTCATCACACGACATCGTGTTCACAGAGCGACCCGCCCGCCTCGTCTTAGCGAACGATGTCACCGAACAATTACAGTCGGAACGCGCCCTCCGCGAGAGTGAGGAGAAATTCCGCACGATGCTTGAAGCTGCGTCAGAGGGTGTGCTGCTCTTGGATGAACGCGGCATGGTCAGGATGGTCAACCTCTATATCGAGACATTGTTCGGCTATGACCGTTCTCAGATGTTGGGTAAACCAGCGCTGTTCCTCATCCCCGACCACATGCGTCCACGTTTCGCTGTCTATCAAAAAATCTTCATCAGGCGCCCGATGTTCACTCGTATCCCAGAAAGTGAAGGGATTGTCGGCCAGCGAAAAAATGGCAGTTTCGTACCGCTGGAAGTCACCTTGACGCCGGTCACCATCGCAGGAAAAGCGATGGTCATGTGCCTAGTTATCGACCTCACCCAGCGCAAACAACTGGAAGAAGAACGCCTTTACGCCAAATCATTAGAGGTTAAGCTCGAAAAAGAGCGTGAATTGATTGATTTGAAGGAGCGCTTCATCAGCATTGTCTCACATGAATTCCGCACGCCGCTGGCCGTGATTATGTCATCCGTCGGTATCCTGCGCCGGTATTATGACATCCTGACGCCCGATAACGCCGCCGTCAAACTGGATGGAATAGCCGCGCAAGTGCGCCGTATGGTACAACTGCTGGAAGATGTCCTGACCATCAGCCGAGGCAACGCCGAGCGCATTCAGTTCCGCCCCGAATCGCTCAACCTAGATGAATTCTGCGCCAGCGTAGCCGAGACCATCCGTCAAGCGGACTCTGACCAGCACCCCATTACAGTGGAGGGTTTGGATCATGTCTCGACCCTATACGCTGACCGGCGGCTGCTGGAACATATCCTACTCAATCTCATGACCAACGCCACCAAATACTCCCCTGTGGGTGCGCCGGTAACGCTCCATGTAGCGCGAGTCCACAAGGCCATCACCTTCACCGTCCATGACCTCGGCATCGGCATCCCGCCCGATGACCAAGCCCATCTATTCGAGCCATTTCACCGCGCCCAAAACGTGAGCGGCCTCGAAGGTACGGGTCTGGGACTTGCCATCGTCAAACAAAGTGTGGAAGAACACGGCGGGACAATCACGTTCGAGTCCATCCTCAATCAAGGCTCATCGTTCACCGTCACACTGCCGACCTAACCCTCAGACCGCCCGCCCTATATACTTCACCCCGGAATGGACAATCCAAAAACGAGACCGCGTATGCCACACATGCTCATGATTGGCCTAAGCCACCGCACAGCCCCTGTCGCCACCCGTGAACGCGCCCATCGCAACGGGGAATCTCTGACCGATGCGCTGCAACGATGGGTTCAACACCCGTGTATTGACGAGGCCGCGATGCTCTCAACCTGTAACAGGGTTGAGGTCATCGTGATGACATCCGATGTCGAGGCGGCTCACGCCGTCGTATTGGCGCAGATAGCCGAATCGTGCGACCTCACTCCGGCGGCGTTGATGGAATATACCTATGCCTATGTCGGGCTAGCGGCCGTCTATCATGTGATGCGCGTGGCCGCCGGACTCGATTCACTGGTGCTGGGCGAAACGCAAATCCTCGGTCAATTGGCCGACGCGCTGAACGCCGCCCGCGCCGCAAAAACATCTGGCGCGTCCCTGAATCTGCTACTGACGGCGGCGCTACATACCGGCAAGCGCGTGCGCGCCGAAACCCGTATCGCGCATGGGGCGCGTTCGGTGGCCTCCATCGCCGCCCGCACAGCCTTACATGCCGTCGCTGGTCAACCCAACCCCATCATCTTGATCGTGGGCGCGGGCGAGATGGGTCAAGCCGCCGCCCGTGCATTGCAAGGGCGCGAGGCGCGAGTGATTCTGCTCAATCGCACCGATTCCCGCGCCAGCGCCGCCGCCGCGCTACTGCATATCGATTCACACCCGTGGGCGAACTTAACCGCCGCCCTCATCAGCGCCGATGCGGTCATCGCCGCCACTGGCGCACAATCCGCCGTGCTGACGACGGACGCCCTCACTAATGTGATGACTGCCCGCCGTGGCCGCCGGTTGACCATAGTAGACCTCGCTGTACCGCGTGCTGTCGAAGCGGGTGCGGTGACACTCCCCGGACTGACGCTACACGACATCGACGCCCTACGCGCTCACTTAGACCAATCCAGCACCGCCCGCCAAGCAGAGGCCGCCCGCGCTGAACGCTTGTGCATCGCGGCGGCGCGAGTCGCACAACGTCGCCTAAGTGAACGGGGGGCAGTCCCCGCGATTATCGCGCTACGCCACCACGAAAAGCACATCGCCCAAGCGGAATATGACGCGGCGCTACGTCGCCAACCCGACCTGACGCCGGAGGCGCAAGCCGCGATGAGTCGCACGATACGGCGGGCGCACAACCAAACCCTATACCCGCAGACGCTCGCCCTGAAAGCCCATGCGGTCAGGATTAACGCGGATACCGTGCCTATCCGCCTCACCCCACCAGCGGAGACCTCAGATGATTGACCATATCCGAATCGGCACACGCGGCTCTGCCCTCGCCCGCTGGCAGACCGACCATATCGCGGACGGCTTACGCGCTGTACACCCCGGCCTGAGTGTAGAAGTTGTGGTCATCAGCACGCACGGCGACCAAGCACTGGACACCCCGCTGCCGCTATTGGGCGGCAAAGGCGCGTTCACCGCTGAAATCGAATCGGCGTTGCTGTCCGGTCAGATTGATTGCGCTGTCCACAGCCTGAAAGATTTACCCGTTGAGGACGCTCCCGGCCTGATTATCGCGGCCATCCCGCCGCGTGCAGACCCCCGCGATGTCCTCATCAGCCGGGGCGGGCAGATGTTCAACGACTTGCCGGTGGGCGCGTCCATCGGAACGAGTAGTCCACGCCGTGCCGCCCAACTCAAGCACCGCCGCCCGGATTTGAACGTCATCAACATACGCGGCAACATCGACACCCGCGTTCGGAAGGCGCTTGACCGTTCCGGTGATTATGACGGGATACTGTTGGCCGCAGCCGGCGTGTTGCGGCTGGGGATGAACAGCGTCATCACTCAAATCCTCCCGACCCTGCTGATGCTGCCCGCCCCCGGCCAAGCCGCTTTAGCCGTGCAGTGCGCCATCGAGTCGCCCGTCCGTAGGGCATTGGCCGCGCTAGACCACGCCGAGACCCGCGCCGCCGTCACCGCCGAACGCGCCTTCCTGAAAGGATTAGGCGGTGGATGTTCGATGCCAGTGGCCGCCCTCGCGGAATCCGACGAGCAAGACCTCTACCTGCGCGGCCTGATTATCACCCCGGACGGCCTCAAAACGTGGCGTGGCACGCGCTATGGTCAGATATCCGATGCGCTCACGATTGGCGCGGCGCTGGCGGCAGAAGCGCTCAAAGATGGCGCCCACGGCCTTTTGGAGGTGCGTTGATGGTCGGTCTACGCGGAAAACGAGTCGTCATCACACGGGCGATGCGCCAATCCGATGAGTTGGTCAAATTACTGGAGGCCGAGGGCGCGATTCCGTTGCTCTACCCGTGTTTGGAGTTGCTCCCGCCGGAAGAAATCACGCCGCTGTATCAAGCATTGGAAAACCTCGTTTACGGCGGCTATGACTGGATTATCTTGACCAGCCCGAACACCGTTACCGTCTTGGCGGATGTCTTGACACGGCTCAAGTCGCCCATCGACTGTGCCACCGTTGGTCCCGCCACCGCACAGGCCGCAATAGAGCTTGGCCTAAAAGTGACGATGCTCCACGATCAATTCACGGCTGAAAAACTGGCAGCCGCGTTGCCGCCGTTGCACGGAGCGCAAGTGCTACTCCCGCAATCCGCCTTAGCCGATAAATCTCTGGCGATAGCGCTGGTCGAACGTGGCGCACATGTCACCGCTGTGACGGCCTATAGTATGGGCGTGGGTAGCGGCGGAATCGATTTGCCTGCCGACTTACGCGCTGGGGCGGTGGACGCCATCACGCTCGCCAGCCCGTCAGCCTTTGCCAATCTGCTCATACGACTACACCATGAAGGCGGCGACCCCACCCAACTCTCACAGATGACGCTGGCCTGTATCGGGCCGACCACCGCACAAGCCGTACAAGAGGCCGGATTCACGCCGTCGGTCATCGCCCAATATCACACAGCACGCGGCCTGATTAGCGCCCTCGCCGCGTATTTCACCGCACAGGAGACACCCCATCCATGACCCATGACTCCACGCTACGTCCACGCCGTCTGCGCCTCACCCCGGCCATGCGTCGCATGGTGCGCGAGACCACACTCACGCCCAGCGACCTGATTTACCCGATGTTCGTCCGCCACGGCAAGGCGATTAACCAACCGATTAAGTCGATGCCGGGTCAGAGTCAACTTTCCCCCGATACCGCCGTCGATTTAGCGAAACAAGCCTACGCGCTAGGAATCCCCGCCGTGGTCTTGTTCGGCATCCCAGAGCATAAGGACTGGTGCGGCACGGAAAATTACGCCCCAGACGGCATCGTCCCGCAAGCGATTAAGGCGATTAAAGATGCCGTGCCAGAGATGGTCGTCATCAGCGATATGTGCATGTGCGAGTATACCGACCACGGTCACTGCGGCCTGATTAATACCCCCGGCGCGGCACACTATGACCCACACCAACCCGCCGATTATTTACTGAATGACGCCACGCTGGAGATTTTGGCGAAAGCGTCCGCCGTCCATGCACAAGCTGGGGCGGACATCATCGCGCCGTCCGGCATGATTGACGGTATGGTTGGCGCTATCCGCACCGCGCTCGACCTCGCGGGTCTGCCCAATGTCAGCGTGATGAGCTACGCCGTGAAATATGCCAGCGGATTCTATGGCCCGTTCCGTGAGGCCGCCGAAAGCCCGCCCCAATTCGGAGACCGCGCCCAATATCAGATGGATCCGGCCAACATCCGCGAGGCGCTCAAAGAAGCGGCATTGGATGTTGCACAAGGCGCGGATTTTCTGATGGTCAAGCCCGCGCTACCATATCTGGATGTGTTACGCGCCGTGCGTGACGCCTTCAACCTACCGACGGCGGCCTATCAAGTCAGCGGGGAATACGCCATGTTGTGCGCCGCCGGTCAAAATGGCTGGATTGACCTGCGCCGTTGTGCGCTGGAAACCCTAACCAGCATCAAACGCGCCGGTGCGGATATGATCCTGACCTATTTCGCCCTAGACGCCGCCCGCTGGTTGTCAGAATGATGAAAAACACCATGCACATCCCCCGTTCAGAAGCGTTATTTGAACGCGCCCAAACCCTCATCCCCGGCGGAGTGAATAGTCCGGTACGCGCCTTCAAAGGCGTGGGCGGGACGCCGCGATTCATCGCTAGAGGGAATGGCGCCTTCATCTGGGATGAGGACGGCCATCGCTATACCGATTACGTCTTGAGTTGGGGGCCGTTAGCTGTCGGACACGCCCACCCAACCGTGGTTGAGGCCATCACCCGCGCCGCAGCCAACGGGACATCGTATGGCGCACCGACGGCCTTAGAGGTCGAACTCGCCCAGCGCGTGATTGACTTCGTGCCGTCCGCTGAGATGATTCGATTCGTCAACAGCGGCACAGAAGCCACCATGAGCGCCTTACGCCTCGCTCGTGCTGTGACCGGGCGCGAAAAAATTATGAGGTTCGCAGGGTGCTATCACGGTCACGCCGATATGCTGCTATCACAAGCCGGTAGCGGGGTCGCCACGCTCGGCTTGCCGGATTCGCCCGGAGTCCCCGCTGCTACCGTCGCCAGCACCTTAACTCTCCCGTATAACGACCTCGCAGCCGTCGAAGCAGCCTTCGCCGCCAACCCCGGCCAAATCGCGGCGGTGATTATCGAACCCATCGCGGCCAATATGGGGTTCGTCATGCCCGCTGAGGGCTATCTGCAAGCCCTGATAGACCTGACTCACGCACACGGAGCGTTGTTCATCCTCGATGAGGTCATGACCGGATTCCGCGTCTCCCTCGGTGGGGCGCAAGCCGCGTGGGGGCTAGACCCAGACATCACCTGTCTGGGCAAGGTCATCGGCGGCGGGCTGCCGGTGGGCGCGTATGCGGGCAAACGCCACATCATGCAACACGTCGCCCCCGCTGGGACGATGTATCAAGCGGGGACGCTGAGTGGCAACCCATTAGCGATGGCGGCGGGTTTGGCGACCCTAGCGGCGCTCACCGCCCCTGGCGCATTCGAGGCGGCGGCGCTGGCATCTAAGACTCTGGCAGAGGGGATTCAGGCGGCGGCGGATGCGGCAGGTATCCCAATGCAATCCGCCCACGCGGGGACGATGTTCGGTTTCTATTTCCTCAAGGCGGATGGGCTACGGATTACAGATTACGCCAGCGCAAAACAGTACGCTGATACCGCCCGTTACGCCCAATTCTTCCATACGATGCTGGCCGCCGGGAACTATTTCGCGCCTAGCCAATTTGAGGCGGGATTCACCAGCACGGCGCATACCCCTGAACTCATCGCTCAAACCTTACAAGATATACGGGAAACCTTAGCGTGATAGTATTGATGTATCGTAGGCAAGCTGGGCATAGATGTGGCATAGTGAGAATGCAATAGCTAAAGAATAGCGTCGTTCACCCATGCAGCAACTGCTCTTGATTGACCACCATACCCATGATCGGCGTGCCTTCCTACGGATGGTGCAGCACGAAAATTTGGGCTATGAAGTGGTCACGGCAGCCTCAATAGCCGATGCAATCGAGCGTTTGCATGAGCAGTTCTTTGACATCATACTGTGCGATTTCAGCTTTCCAGACGGCAGCGCCCTCGACTTGCTCACACATTATAGTCAAGTCGTGCCGTTCATCATTGTCACCGGCATGGGCGATGAAAATACCGCCGTGAACGTCCTCAAAGCGGGCGCGTATGATTATTTGGTTAAAGATAAAGAAGGCCACTACCTCCAACATCTGCCGATGACGATTGAGCAGGTCGTCCGCCACCGGCACATGGAAGATGAGAAGGCCGACCAACGGCGATTCGTCAATGCGCTACGGGATACCGCCTCGGCGCTCAACAGTTCACTCGACCTTGAGGACATCTTGACGCGCATCCAGCGCAACATGCAGAAGGTCATCCCGTTTGAATCAAGCTGTATGATGCAGGTCGATGGCGACCAACTCTATATGCTCCACACCTACCGCCAGCCAGAAGAATTACAAGAAAAATTCAGGGCGTGGCGCGGGAACATCTCATCCAACCCGTTTTTCCGCACGGTCATTGACAGTCGAAAGCCGCAGACTCGCAGTGAAATCATCCTCCGGCGCGATTCTCAGACGTCGCACCTGATACAACTGCGCGGCTCATGCCTGTGCGCTCCTATCATCATGGACGACGTGGTTGTCTGCCTATTGACCCTACAGCGGTCTCCCAACAGCCACTTCAAGACCACAACCACCGAACGTCTATCGGTATTTGCTGACCAAGTGGCGACGGCGCTAGAAAATGCCCACTTGCACCAACAGGCCATCGAGACCGCGCTGACCGAGGAGCGCCACCGGCTGGCGCGTGACCTGCACGACTCCGTCACCCAGAGCTTGTTCGCGGCCTCAGTCATCAGCGGCACGCTCTTGAAGCAGTGGCAGACCGACCCCGCCAGCATCGAAAGCGCCCTAAACGACCTGCACAGCCTGACGCGAGACGCCCTATCCGAGATGCGCGGCCTGTTGCTAGATTTACGCCCGACCTCCGGCAGTATCGGCAATCTTTCCGCACAGATTGAGCAGTTGGCCGTCGCCGCGCAGCAACGCGCACACCTTGAGATTAACGTGGTCAATCACGGATCATATCAGCCGCCTCCAGAGGTCAAAAATGCGTTATTTCGCATCGCACAAGAGGCGCTCAACAACATCGTCAAACATGCCCGCGCCAAACTGGTGCGTGTATCTCTCAACCGTCAGCCGTATAGCACCGAATTAGAGATTTCGGACGACGGGGTAGGTTTTAGCCTGAATGAACAACGCGGACAAGCACAGATGGGGTTAACGTTTATGAAAGAACGGGCTGAGGAAGTCGGTATCCAACTCAAGATTGACAGTCATAAACAACATGGAACGCGCATCCGCGCCGTATGGTCGAGCAAAGGTTAGGAGCAATCACGATGCAAAAGATTCGAGTCATCCTCACAGACGATCACGAGATGGTACGCCGTGGGCTGAATATGTTTTTGCGTGCCTACCCAGACCTAGAACTGGTCGGCGAGGCCAACAGTGGCGAACAAGCCTTCACCCTATGCGCCGAGGTCGCGCCGGATGTCGTCCTGATGGACATCATCATGCCGGGGATTGGCGGCATCGAGGCCATCCGGCGCATCACCATCAAATACCCCAATGTGCGCGTGATCGCGCTTTCTAGTGCGATGGACAGCGCCAACGTGACCAAAGCGCTCGACGCTGGGGCGATGGGCTACCTGATGAAGAATATCTCGACGGATGAACTTGCCAACGCCATCCGCGAGGTGAAAAAAGGGCGACGGATGTTGTCTGAGGAGGCCGCACAAGCCTTAATTCAGGCCGCGACCCGCCCTTTTGAACCCATCTATCAATTAACAGAACGCGAGTATGAAGTCCTTCACCTGCTCATCGAAGGACTGACCAACCCTGAAATCGCCCAGAAAATCGGCGTCCCTCGGTCAACCGTGAAGTACCACATCAGCAGTATCCTCTCCAAATTGGGCGTGACCAACCGCACCGATGCCGTGACCGTGGCGTTACGCCATAAAATTACGATTGAGGGGTAATCCGCACCATTATCCGAAAGCAAAAAAAGAGAGCGCGGTTGGTTTCCCAACTGCGCTCTCTTTTTGACTGGTGCGGCTCCGACGGGGTTCGAACCCGCGATCTCCACCTTGACAGGGTGGCATGTTAGCCGCTACACCACGGAACCAATCAACGAGGGTCAGTTTATCATTCCCCTCAGGGCATGTCAAGGGCAATTTGACAAAAATCTTTAGACGGGCGAATTACCAGAATCTGCCGATGTGTTTTACAGCCCCGATACGCCATCATGGGGGAAGGTTGGTTTAGTTTGCACAGCCCCCTAAACGGTGATTCTGCACAAACTTTCCGCCTCCCCCATCTCGGACGCCTTGCGGTGCTGACTTATGGACAGTAATCTAAACATCGTAGAGCAGGGATTTACCATCCCAGCACCCTTTTACAAGAAAATCAGGGAGTTTTTCTGATGATAAAGCCTATCGCAACCGTTCATGTCGTGCCTGACCTCCCCAAGCCATTACTGCGGCTGCATGACCTCGCCTATAATCTGCGTTGGTCATGGGATGCAGACACCATCGCGCTGTTTCGTCGCCTTGACCCCGTGTTATGGGAATCGACCTACCATAACCCAGTCTTGATGATGGGTCAGCTTTCGCAGGAGAAGATGACCGCCGCCAGCGAAGACCCGTCTTTCCTCGCCAACTACCAAAAGGTGGTGGCCGAACTTGATGCCTACGTAGGCGCGAAAGATACATGGTTCCGCAAAACCTTCAAGCACAAGGCCGAGCCGGTCATCGCCTACTTCTCAATGGAATACGGACTGACCGAATCACTCAAGACCTATTCCGGCGGCTTGGGCATCCTCAGCGGCGACCACCTCAAGAGCGCCAGCGACCTCGGCCTGCCATTGGTCGGCATCGGCCTGCTCTACCAAGAGGGGTATTTCCAGCAATATCTGAATGCGGACGGTTATCAGCAAGAAACCTACCCCATCAACGATGTCCCCAATCTGCCGCTGACTTTGGTGCGTGACGCCGAAGGCAAGCCGCTCCGCATCAGCGTCCCGTTGCCGGGGCGTCAACTACACGCGCAAGTTTGGAAGGTACAGGTCGGGCGGGTCCCGCTTTACCTGTTGGACAGCAACATCGCGGCCAATCCGCGCAAAGATGACCGCAACGTCACCGACAGACTATATGGCGGAGACCGTCGCCAGCGCATCCGCCAAGAAATTTTGATGGGCATCGGCGGCATCCGCCTGTTAGAGGCGCTAAACATGCGCCCAACCGTCTGCCACATGAACGAAGGCCACAGCACGTTCATGGCGCTAGAGCGCATTCGTATCGTGATGCTGGAGAACAAAATCACATTCCAACAAGCGTTGGAACTCACCCGCGCCAGCAACCTATTCACCACGCATACGCCCGTCCCAGCTGGCCTCGAACGATTCGGCTATGATCTGATTGACGAGCATTTCCTCGGTTATTGGGAATTACTCGGTTTGACCCGTGACCAGTTCCATGATTTGGGGCGTGAGCGCATCGACGCCTACGACCTGTTCAGCATGGCGGTTCTAGCGCTCAAGGTCTCGGCGGACGCCAACGGCGTGGCCGAATTGCATGGCGATGTGAGCCGTGAGATGTGGCGCTGGATGTTCCCCGGCGTCCCGACCAATGAAATCCCCATCTCATCCATCACCAACGGCATCCACATCCAGACGTGGCTCAGTCGTGAGATGGCGACCCTATTTGACCGCTATCTCGACCCGTCGTGGCGTACCGATGAGGACAACGCCGAACGCTGGGCAAATATCCACAGCGTCCCCGATGCGGAACTGTGGCGCACCCATGAACGCCGCCGTGAGCGCCTCGTCGCCTTCGCCCGCACCCGCCTGCGTGAGCAACTCATCCGGCGCGGCGCACCCCAGAGCGAAATCGACTCCGCCAATGAAGTCCTCGACCCAGACACGCTGACCATCGGATTCGCACGCCGATTCGCCACCTACAAACGCGCGACCCTGATTTTTAGCGACATCGTGCGCTTCAAGAAAATCGTCAATAATCCTGACCGCCCCGTACAGTTCATCTTCGCGGGCAAGGCACACCCGCATGATGAAGAGGGCAAGGCCTTCATCCGTAGCATCATCCAAATCGCCCGCGACGCAGACATCCGCCCGCGCCTCGTGTTCCTAGAGAACTACGATATGTTCGTCGCCCGTTATCTCGTACAGGGCGTGGATGTCTGGTTGAACAACCCGCGCCGCCCCAAAGAGGCCAGCGGCACAAGCGGTATGAAAGTCGTCTATAACGGCGGCCTGAACTTCAGCACCTTAGACGGCTGGTGGGCGGAAGGCTATAAGCCCGACTTGGGTTGGGCGATTGGCAACGGTGAGGAATACGCCGAAAATGCCCTCGATGTCCAAGACCACGTAGAGTCCGAGGCGCTCCTGAGCGTGTTGGAACAAGATATCGTGCCGCAATTCTATGACCGCACCCGCGATGGCCTGCCCCGCTCATGGATTAACCGCGTCAAGAAAAGCATCGAAGCCCATGCGCCGTTCTTCAACACGCGCCGGATGGTCAAGGAATACGCCGAGCGCTATTATCTGCCAGAATTCCACCGCGCTCACGACATGACCCATCCCAACCTGAACAAAGGCTTGGCGTTTGCGGCGTGGCGTAGCGGGATTGAGCAAGCGTGGAAATTAGTGCGCGTCCAGAAGGTCGAGACCGCATCCGGCGAGATAAAAGTCGGTCAGGAGATTGAGGTGCGCGCCAATATCGCCCTCGGTCAACTCCAGCCGGGGGATGTCAGCGTACAGGTGTACTATGGCTCACTCAATACCAGCGGTGAACTGGTCAGCGGCACGGCGCTGGATATGAAGCACATCAGCAGCAAGGGTACAGAGCATACCTATACCGCCAAGCTGCGTTATGAGGACAGCGGTGAGCGTGGGATTTCGGTGCGCGTCGTCCCGAAGCACGAATATCTGCCCAGCCCGTTCCTCCCCAACCTGATTACATGGGCGTAATCGGTTCAATTTCAATATTTTCGTAGGGACAAGGCAATGCCTTGTCCATCCACGCAAACAAACACCCCCGTCGTTATGATGGGGGTGTTTATATTAATAGGATGGGTTTTGTAGGGACGGCATTTTTGCCGTCCGTTCGTATATTTCCAAAACGGACGCCCAGAAGGGCGTCCCTACAGAAATATCCGTTAAAAGTCAGAACAGGCAAAGGTTTGGCATGTCAAACCTTATAATCATTCTGGTTTTAGGACTCTGGCGTTCCCACGAAATCGAAGCCGGTATACGCGCCGCAATCAGACGGGATGATGAGCAACGTCCCAGCGGAAATCATCCGCACGTTGGTGATGCCGTTGCGCTCAATCAGGCAATAATGGTTGACGTTGAACATCGCGCCAACCCCATCCAGCGTCTCGTTGCGCTGCAAGACATAGGTTTGTCCCTCAACCGAGCCAGCGCCGATGCCTTCTGTGAAGCGGGCGAGTTCACCCTCAGCAGGGAACTCCCCAAACAGACTCGCGCCCTCTGGGATGAACAATTCCGTCCCGACGGCCACCGATGGCTCAAGCCCTAAGCCGTTGACCACGCGCAACACCACTGTTGAGATATTTTGCGCTTCGGCAATCGACAAAATAGTGTCGCCGCTTTGGACGACATAGGTCGTCCCCGGCACGCTGGCCGCACCACCGCTAGACCGCGCCATCGCAGCCGCCCCCGGCGACATAATCAACGCAGGGACGAACCCATACTTTGGCGCATCCGCAGGGATGACCAGAATCTGCCCGGCTACAATCGCCTTGTTATTGGTAATCTGATTGGTCGCAATCATCGCCTCAACCGAGACATCCAATTCCTGACCGATGGTGTCGAGCGTGTCGTTGGGGCGCACAACATACGTCCCATCGCTGCCATCTGCCCCCGGCGCGTCACTGCGCGGGCTGCCTACATCCTGTGTCCCATCATAGGCGGGGCATTCCGGGCTAATCCGCAAAGCAAGCCCCGGCTGGAGGATGGTCGAGATTCTCAGCCCGTTCAATTCGCGGATACAACCGACTCGAACATCGAAATACGCGCCGATACCGTCCAGATTGTCTCGCGGCTGCACGATATACGTCACTTCTGCGGTGATGGGGACGGGCGGCAAATCGCCGCGCTGCGCCAGCACCCCGCCCGCCATCACCATCAGCCCTAAGGCTGTAGCTAACCACGTTAAACCACGCATCACAAGACACCTCCAGTCGAGGAACAATCACAAAAAATTAGGGCAGAACATGTTTAGAGAATAGCACAAGTCCACCCAAGCGGCACGCGATATTTCAGGTGTATGATGGGCGAGTCAAATTATCGACCTCGTTTCCCCTCAAAGGAGCCACAAATGAAGGCACGTTTTTTTGCGTTATTGGTCTTGTGTGCGTTGTGTTTGATGCCCGCAACCGCCCAACCCGCACTCCCCCTCCCAGCCCCGCTAAACGCCCCCACTGACCAATGGGCGGTACGCCTCGCACCCGGCACAGACGCCGATGCGTTGGCCGCGTCACAGGGGTTCATCAACGCCGGGCAAATCGGCACGCTGGACGGCTGGTATCTGTTCCGCGCCGCTGACGGCCAAACGACGGACGGCACGCGCTCATTCGGTCTGCGTAGCGCCCCCGGCGTCCTACAAGCCCAACAACAGTTCACCATTCAACGAGCGACTCGCGGAGTCGAAACACACATTAAAGACCCGCTGTTCATCCGCCAGTGGCACATCAATAACGTCGCGGCTGGCATGGTCGGCGAGGATGCCAACGTCTTAGGCGCGTGGAACTATAGCCCGCTGTGCTGTGACGGGACGGGCGTGGTCGTCGCCAGCGTGGACGACGGCGTGCGCTGGCTAAACCCTGACCTGACCCCCAACTACCGGCCAGACCTCAGTTATGATTTCATCGCCAATGACGGCGACCCCACCGCTGGCGGCCACGGCACGGCAGTCGCTGGGATGATGGCTGGCGCGAACGACGGGAATCAATGCGGCGTTGGCGTCGCCTATCACGCGGGAATTTCCGGCCTGCGGATGTTGGGGAACAACGGCACGGATGCGACGGAAGCCGCCGCGCTGGGTTACAAAATCAACGACATCCACGTCTATAACAACAGTTGGGGCCCGTATGATGACGGCGCAACTCGTGAAAAACCCGGTCCGTTGGCACAAGCCCAGATGGACGATTCGATCCTGAATGGGCGCGGCGGACTCGGCACGATTTACGTCTGGGCGAACGGTAACGGCCTCGACTCGTTCGACGATTCCAACGCAGACGGCTATACCAACCTGATTTACACCATCTCGGTGGCCGCCACCGATGACTCTGGTGAGCAGTCTTGGTACAGCGAACCCGGCGCAAATCTGCTGGTCAACGCGCCGTCTAACGGCGGAAGTCGTGGCATCACCACCACCGGCTATAACGCTGTCGGCTGCACCAACAGTTTCGGCGGGACATCTTCCGCATCGCCGCTAGTCGGCGGCGTGGTCGCCCTGATGTTAGACGCCAACCCGAACCTGACATGGCGCGATGTGCAATATATCTTGATGCAAACCGCTGACATCAACGACCCCACCGATACCGAATGGGCGGCCAACGCAGCCGGGTATATGTTCAATCCTAAATACGGATTCGGGCGGGTAGACGCGGCTGAGGCGGTCAAATATGCGGCAGCGTGGACGGGCGTCCCAGATGCGCTCGAACGCATCAGTTCCGACCCGTTGACCGTGAACCTCGCCATCCCCGACGCTAACGGCTTAGGGCGTGACGCAGGATTGGTCAGCACAACCACGCTCATCGCAGACCCGATGCAGCTAGAACAAGTCGAAGTCGTCGTGAATGTCAGCCATGATCGGCGCGGCGACCTAGAGATGATTCTGGTCTCCCCTAGCGGCACGCGCAGCACCCTGATGCGCGTCCGCCCATCCGACGATGCGGAAGCCGCCGGAGATTGGCGTTTCTCATCCAACCAATTCTGGGGGGAAAGCACCAGTGGCACATGGACGCTGGAAGTCCGCGATCATGTGGTAGACAATACCGGCACGCTCAATGCTTGGGAACTGGTGCTGAACGGCATCAGCATTGCCCCGGTTATCGTTGGTCAGACCGAGAGCGTTGGCACGTTGAACGGGCGCGTCGCGACATTGGAAGCCATGAGCGTCGATATGCCCGGCACGACCTATCAATGGCACGAGATTGACGGCATTGTTGAAACCCCTGTGGCGCTTGAAACCAGCCGCACCCTCTCGGTTCAAGCGCCGACCAGTAGCTCAACGACATATCGTCTCAAGGCCACCACGGGCGTGACCACCGTCGCCAGTGGTGATTTCGTCGTGACGGGTGCTTTGGAGCAGAATTTGGCCGTTGAAGGCGATATGACACAGAACACCGCCCGCCCCAAGCAGGCGTTGGGTTGGCTCCGTCTGAATGCCGCCGCCAATGATAAAATCGTGTGCGCGGATGGAGAGTGCTTCTTCCGCTTCACCGGCAGCCCGACTGAGAAAACCCAAATCCGCCAATATATCGACCTCAATAACGTTGATTTCAATGCAGCGGATTTCCTCACGTTCGTTGTCCAAGCCAAAGGCAAAGCACGCGGTCAACTCAGCTTGATTGTGCGTTACAGCAACGGCACAAGTGAAAGCTGCAAAAATGCCATCACCCCGACCAATACTTTCAGCGGCTTCAACTGTGTGCTGCAAGTGGATGATTTGACCGTGACAGAAGTCGTCGCAATCGTGACCAATAAATCGAAAATCACGGGTCAGCGTTTGGATGTTGATGGCTTGCTCGTCAATTGGTCAGAAGGCGCGGGACGTTCAGACAATCCGGCGCTTGCCCTACCGCAACTCCCAGACGGCTTCCGTAACGGTAAGTAACGTCGTAATTGTGCTAAAATAACCTCAATTGATATGGGGCATGGCCTACCACGCCCCATATCCCCAGAAATCATCGGAGTTTTTTGTTATGAAACGTCTTTTTTTGGCCTTCGCGCTTGTGCTGGCGCTCATCCTCACCTCGGCCAGCATCGCCCAAGAACTACCTCTCCCGCAATCCCCCAAAACGCTGACCAATGAATGGGCGGTCTATCTCGCGCCGGACGCAAATCCAGATGCCGCCGCCGCGCAATTGGGCATGGTGAATCTCGGTCAGGTCGGTAACTTGGCTGGCGTGTATCGCTTCATCGCCCGCGAAGATATCCGCACCTCCCGCCCAGACATCACCGCCGCGCTAGACGCCGCGCCGCAGATTATCCTCGCCGTCCAGCAAGAGGCGCTCATCCGTGAGACTCGCGGTGTCGAGGACACCCTCACGGATCCGTTATTCCTCAGCCAATGGCATCTCAAGAATACCGGTCAAGGCGGCGGCACGGTTGATGCAGACGCCAACGTTTTCCCAGCGTGGAACGCGGGCTATAGCGGCGCAGGCGTCATCGTCGCCAGCGTTGATGACGGCGTATGGCATACCAACCCAGACATCGCGCCCAACTACCGCGCCGACCTGAGTTGGGATTATGTGAGCAACGACGCCAATCCTGAAGGCGGCGGCCACGGCACATCGGTAGCCGGCGTGATGGCCGCAGATAACGACGGCCTGAAATGTGGCGTCGGGGCGGCCTTCAACGCGCAAATCGCGGGCGTCCGGTTGCTCGGTGGCTCTGTCACCGATACCAAAGAAGCCTCTGGCATATCGCACCAAAACAGCGCTATTGATGTCTATAACAACAGTTGGGGGCCAAGCGACGATGGCACAACCCTAGAAGCCCCCGGCCCATTGACCCTCGCCGCCTTAGAGGACAATATCGTGACTGGGCGCGGCGGCCTCGGCGCAATCACCGTCTGGGCGGCAGGCAACGGCAAAGCATCTGGCGATAACGTCAACGCCGATGGTTATGCCAACCTTCGCAGCGTGATTGCCGTCAGCGCCACTACTAATGGCGGCGTCAGTTCATGGTACAGCGAACCCGGCAGCCCAATCCTGATTAACGCCCCATCTAACGGCGGCTCGGCGGGCATCGTCACCACCGGCTATAGTTCCACAAGCTGTAACACCTCGTTTGGTGGAACGTCCTCGGCAGCACCGCTGGTGGGGGGCGTTGTTGCCTTGATATTAGAGGCCAACCCCGCCCTGACATGGCGCGACGTGCAGTATGTCTTGCTTGAGTCGGCGGAAAAGAATGACCCGACCAACGCCGATTGGACGACCAACGCCGTCGGCTATAACATCAATCATTATTATGGCTTTGGGCGCGTTGACGCGGGCGCGGCCGTGGCCTTAGCGCAGACGTGGGTCAACGTTGGGGCAGAAGTCAGCGCGACCTCAGCCATACAGACCGCCAACCTCTCCATCCCAGACGGCGGCTCATGGGTCAGCAGTACCATCAGCGTCACCGACTCCCTCCAAGTTGAACACGCCGAAGTCGTCCTCAACATCAGCCACCTGAAACGCGGTCAGCTTGAGATTGAACTCATCTCGCCGCAAGGGACGACCAGCCGCCTAATGTTCGGGCGTACCAGCGACAGCGGCGACAATTTCGTCAACTGGCGGATGTCCAGCGTCCGCAACTGGGGCGAAGAAGCGGTTGGGACGTGGACTCTGCGCGTGCGCGATATTCTCAACGGCACAACCGGCACATTGAGCAATTGGCAGTTGAAGCTATACGGCGTGCAACTCGCCCCGCGCATCACTGGCGCGAACATCCCAACCGATGTGCTTGTTGGCGATACTGCCACCCTGAGCGTGACCGTATCTAGCGGGACGCCGGTCTCTTACCAGTGGTATCAAGGTCTCACAGGCGATACCTCTACCCCAATCGGCACAGATTCGCCCAGCTTGACCACCCCCGCGCTAAATAGTACGATCTCGTATTGGGTCGCCATCACCGACGGAAGTCACCCGATTCAAAGCCCGACCTATACGGTCACAGTTGTCGGTAGTTTCTCGGTCATCGGCACAACCGGCTGGGATAGTGGCTCGCTGTTGCCGTTCCGCACGCTGACGCCATCCAACGACAAGCTGATATGTTCTAAGTTGTCGAGTACCGCACCATGCGCCTTCCGATTCGTTGGCAGCGCGGGTGAAAAGGGCAAACTGGCCTATGATATGGTGATGGCGGGGCGCAGTTTCACGCTCAAGACGACCAACGAATGGCGCATCAGCGGCATGATTAATGCCAAACCCGGCGCGTCGGTGGATGTGATTCTCAAATACGATTACGCCGATCCCGCCGCATGGGATGACCAGTATCGCGTCACCTTGACTTCAACCAATGGTTGGCAACCGTTTGAGATGACCGTCCCCATCACGCGCACCGATGTGACGAAAATTCAAATCCGCATCCGCAATAAGACCCAAACCAGCGCGAAATTATGGCTGGATGACCTCGATGTACGTTACGGCGTCGGGAGCAATCGCGCCCGCGCCGCACTGGTCAGACCGTCGGAGGACAAAGCTCTCGGCCTACCCCTGCCACAAGGTTTCCGAGGCGGTCAATAAGAAATCCCACCCAATACCAGATTTTGTAGGGGCGACCCGCTGGGTCGCCCTAAATGTTATCCGGAGTCAATACCTTCGCCAATTTTGACCATTACCCATCTATCGGCGCAGACAACGCGGGCATTGTCCCTACGAATACCCTGTTTTCGTAGGGACACGGCACTGTCGTGTCCGTTTTGGAGAAGGTATTGCGAATCAATCTGATTTTTCCGCCATCTCCCGCGCATGGGACAACGCCGACAGCGTTAACCCCATGCGCGGCAACATAATGAGACCCATCACCGTCGGCGGAACCCATATCACGACGTGCGCCAGCAACGCATAGGCGGCGGCCTGTTCAGCCGGGATCCCCGCCGCGATTAAGACCGACGAGGCCAAAAATTCATAAACTCCTACCCCACCGGGTGACGCGGGGATGAGGCCGCCGAGGTTGACCGCCCCAACCACCATCAGCAAAAGCGGATAGCTGGCTGGCAGATTCACGGCTTGCGCGACCAGTAAATAAACAAACGCCTCAATCATCCATGACGCATACGACGTGATGACCGTCCCAAATAAGTCACGCGGACGGCGCAAGGCGCTCAGGCCGTTGATGACCTCATCGGCAATCCCGGTCAATTTGCCACCAATCGCCGCTGGTAGGCGTCCGGTAATCGCGTGAACCAGTTTACGGAACACCTCTGGACGTTGTGCCAACGCCAAAAACACCACCATCGCAGTGATGAATACCGGCGCGGTCACCGCCGCAACCTGTCTCAATAAGTCGGTGTTGAGTTCTACCACCAGCGCGGGCAATAGGATGAATGTGAGCATCACGAGTCCGTCGAAACAGCGTTCGACCAACACCGTCACCGCGCCACGCGCCAACGGAACGCCCCATCCCCGCCGCAACAATACCAGTCGTAGGACTTCACCAGCACGGAACGGGTAGATGTTGTTGCCCATATACCCCACCGCGACCAACGGGTATAAATCGCGCATCGGGACATTGGCGGAATCGTCTACCAAGAATTTCCAGCGCCGCGTGATGACCAGCATCGCCACAAAATAGACTGCCACGGCCAGCGCCAACCAGCCGAGATTCGCGCTGCGGAACGTATCAAGCACGGCGCTGGGGTTCAAGCCGCGAAATGCGATGATGAGGAATACGACACTGATGACCATGCTGACGGTCAGCATGATTTTTTGATTGCGGGTCATATCGGCCTTTCAATGTTTAATGGGGTGTACACGGATTTATGGCGGGCGGCTCACGAGCCGCCCCTACATATCTCGCCTTATATATACCGTGGGTTAGAGTTGTAAATTCGGGCGCAGGGATTCGAGACAGCGCACCAGCTTGACCGGCAGTTCTGACTCGAATTTCATGCGCTCACCCGTGACCGGATGGTCAAAACTCAGGCTTGAGGCGTGCAAAAATGTCCGCGCCAATTTTATCCGTTGCTTGGTATATCCGTACACCGTATCCCCGACCACAGGGCAACCGATATGCGCGAAATGCACGCGGATTTGGTGCGTCCGCCCGGTGTGGATTTGCGCCCGCACCAATGCTTGTCCCGACTTGAAGCCTTCCTCAATCACCTCATAATCGGTGACGGCGGGGCGTCCGCTTTTGCGGACAATCATCTTGATACGGGTATTCGGGTCGCGGTCAATTGGGAGCGCGATTTGCCCAACCGGATTCTTGGGGCGTGCTTCCAACAAGGCGATATAGAACTTCTCAACCGTGCGCCCCTGAAATTGCTTCATCAGCACATTCAAGGCCGATTCGTTACGCGCAATCACCATCACGCCGGAGGTGTATTTATCCAGACGGTGGACGATGCCCTGCCGCCGCTGCCCCTTCATCAACGCGATTTCGGGATAGCGCCCCAACAGCGCGTTCGCCAGTGTGCCGCCTTCAACCCCTGCGCCCGGATGAACCACCATCCCAGCTGCTTTATCAATCACAGCGATGTCGGCATCTTCATACAACACCGTCAGCGGGATATTCTCCGGCAGGAGTTCTGCGAGCGGCGGCGGCGGGATAGCGATGCGGACATGCTCGCCCCCACGCAACTTGATACCGGCCTTAATCGCCTTCTCGTTCACGCTCACCGCGCCATCTTTAATCAGCGCCTGAACCTGTGTCCGGGTCAGGTCAGGGATTTGGGCGGTCAACAATTTATCGAGTCGCTCACCAGCGCCCTCGACCACAAACTCTACAATACGTGTTTCGCTCATTTCACCTCATTGATACTCAGGGTAAACGCGCCGCTGACCGTGGGGGCAGCCGACGCAACTTCTATCAACACCGTCAGATTGGCGGGCAGCGCCAAGCCTGTAAAGCCCGCGCCCGCCACGCCCCCCGGCAGTGCATAACTCTCACTCAACAGACGTGACCCGTCTTCGGTCAATATCCGCACGACCAAGCCGCGCTCGGTTGCGCCTTCACCATAGGCCATGATATCGAACATCCCGCCCGCTATCAGCGTAAAGCGGTAATGGGCGGCCTGCGTCGGGGTGACTTGCCCGCTGACCGTCTGCCCGATGCTGATGGGCTGTATCTGTCCTTGCGCGACGGGCGGCGTCTGGCTGGTGGCGGTCTGCCCGCGCAAATGGGTCAAGGCCGCATCCAATAAGACATCATACTCAGCGAACACGGTTTCTTCGGTCAACGGCACGCGCACTGTCGGCGCAACGCCTTTGCCTTCAATGTTAATCTGGCCGTCCGCGCCGAGACTGCGGCTGTTGGTATAGTTGAAGGATGTCCCGTCCGGCATCGCAATCGGGACAACGCTACCGCCCAAGCCCGCCGTCGGCGTATGCCCGATGATGGCCGCCCGATTATTGATGGTCATGGCATAGGCAAACGACTCGCACGCGCTGGCACAATCTGGGCTAATCAGCACCGCGACAGGGCCATCATAGCGTAATTCGGCGGATGGGAGAATGAAGCGTTCTTCTAATAACGGGTTGACGACAAAATCTCCCCGTGATTTGCTAAATTCTGCCCGATTGCCAATTACATAATCTTGGTCGAAGAAATACGCGGGCAATTGGTCGCCTAAGAATCCAGAGCCGCCGCCATTCTGCCGGATGTCTACAATAATGCCGACAGCTTCATCAAATTTCACCCGCTGAATAGCCCGTTCCCACAACGAAACCGTCAGCGGCAAGTCATCGCTGAAGCTATAGATGCTGATTTTAGCGATTCCGCCGTCCAGCAGTTCATACTCAATCGGCAGTTCCGTACCGACTAACGACGGGTTGAAATTGGCCGCGAAAAACCCATCTACGTCAAATTGAGTCGTCAGGTCATAAGATTGAATTGAGCCATCCGCCGCCTTGACCTCTAGTTGGATGAGCGTCCCGACGGGTCGGCGTGCCACGAATCGAAGTTGCTCCAGCCGAAGATTATGCGGTGTGCTGAACGGCCCCGTATATGGCACAACCGATTTAAGCGCCTGTGCGATGGGTATACCATCAACGGTGATAATTTCCGCCCGTGCCTGAATCCCAGCTGTCGCTGCCGCGCCTTCTGAGATAATTTGCGATGTGATGACCCGTCCATCATCCAATTCGCGCAACACCATCCCCAACCCGCCGATAGCCGCCCGCTGGAAATCCTCGCTCACATTTGGCCCGCTGACGTGTCCATCTGGGATGCGCCAGCTTAAATCGCGCAGCGTCCGCTGAAACTCTAGGCTGCTGCGATTTTGTTGTGCGCGTTCGATACGCGGCTTGAACTCCGCCCGCAGCGCTTCCCAATCAATATTTTTATAGGCCGTGAAGGCGTATTTTTGCTTGAGCAGGTCTATCATCGCGTCAAACGACTCGATATAACCGAGGTCAGATAAATCATCCAACGCGGCGTCTTCTGCCTCCGCCAGCGCGAGCGTGACCTCTCGACTGCGCGTGAACGTGAACGGTTCGCTGCTTGTATCGACCACCGTCCACCCTTGAGGGATGCCCACCGCCGTATCATCTGGGCTGAACAATATCCCATCTGCACCACGCCCAGACGGAAACCCCTGTTGATTGTCCGGCGCATAGACGGCTATCCATCCCCGTGTGACCTGCAAAAAGCGGTCAACATCGTTGGAGATTTCTGCCGAGCGGATAATCCCCGTCACAAAATCGTCGCGCAACTCCAAAAACGGCCCGTTCCATGTGTTCGAGGTCACGGTCAGCACATATACGCTCACGCCGCTATCGGTCTGACCATCGTTATCGAGGTCGCGTAATTCGCCACCGCCGCGATATGGGAGGCTCATCTCATAATTAAACGGGGAGGTAAACGGGTCAGACGTAATCGCGCCCAATACCTGTGATTCCTCACTTGGGATGAAGCTCATATTCCTATCAATAATGCCCGCCGCGTCATATAAAACGATGTACGGCTGCGGCAAAAACAGTCGAAAATAAGGGAAAGTATACGGCGCGTCCCCGTGGATGAACTGCACGCCACCCTCATCATTGACAATCAGCGCGGGCGGTAATCCCTGTGCGCTGACCGACCCAACCATCATCAAAGCTACTATCGCCCATGCCAGTATGCGCCGCATCTGTTTATCCTTATGTGTGTCGGTATTCTTATATCACTCTATTCAGTATATATCGTAGGGACACGGCATCGACGTGTCCGCCATTTCTTAATACAAGATACGAGTGTACCCACGTCAACGGACGCACACCAACAAAACTGATGAGAATCAAAAAAAGACCCGTGTTGGGTCTGTTTGGGTTTGCTGCTCCCCTTCCCTTCTTGTCGCGCTCATGCTCTGGGCGCACACAAAAAGAAAAGGGAAGGTTGGGTTGGCAGCGGCCTACTCTC
>DAOTTP010000133.1:0-7983 GCA_034437835.1 Anaerolineae bacterium
AGCGCGGTCAGGTATGAGTCGGCAAAGATGAACTTGACGACGTTGGGGACGAACAGCCCGATGATATTGGTGGCGTTGAGTGCCAATGACCGAGCGACGGCATTTGGATGAAACGCCGTGTCGTCAATGACTTTCTGCACCCGCTGGCGGATTTCTGGCCGGATGTATGGGTAATTGTTGATGACGCGAGAGACGGTGGCGCGGGATACCCCAGCCAAACGCCCAATCTCGTCTAAAGTCAATTTGCCCATCAGAAACAACCCTATTATGCCCAGAAACATCAGTAAAGCGCACTAAAACAAGTTCTGAGAGCGCTCTCAGACAGAATTTAACGCACACCGAAATATTTGTCAAGGACTTGGTGGATGAATTGCAATATTGGCGGCCAGAAATATTAGTTAATTAAACCATTGTGTTGATTCTGATACCGTTTCCATGAACAACATAGGCGAAAATCTACCTTATGGAGAACTGAAACAAAAACGGCATGATTACAACCAGTGTTTGTGTCATCTCAAATAGCGGGCGGCAAGCCTCGCCCCTACGAAAATCCCCAATGATGTGCATTATGCTAGTTCTATTCAGGTTCTCCATTAGAAGATAAGGCTTAACCATCCCTCAATCATTTTTCCGGTCAAGGTCAGTTATCATGTGCGATAAGTCTTGTAGTAACATTCAAAATTTATTACCTCCGATTGATAGGTCAGCCAAAGGACGCCATCATGATGAAACCACCACACGGCCTCAAGACATTCTGTTCATTGGCGATTTTATTTTTACTTTCCGCGTGTGGCGCATCCCCCGCCCCCATACCACCCACCACTAGCCCTAAACCCCTGATACCGCTCAGCGCCCAACTGTCGTGGGAACACACCATCGAATTCAGTGGTTTTCAAGCCGCCGAAAAAGAGGGTTATTATACCGAAGCGGGTTTAGCGGTAGAACTACGTCCGGCCTTTAATGCTGAGGGGGTGATTGTCGAGGCGATTGGTGCTGTGGTCGCCGGAGAAGCCGATTTCGGGGTCGCCAGTAGCGACTCGTTGATGGTCGCTCGCGCAGCCGGTCAGCCGGTGGTCGCCATCGCCGCCATCTATCAGCGTTCTCCCAATGCCTTGCTCTCTTTGGCGGGGACGGGGGTCACACGCCCATCCGATTTGGTCGGTAAGACGGTCACGGTCAGCGGAGCAAGCAATATTTACTTGAGGGCTGTTTTGAAGAACACGGGTGTAGACGAAACTTCAGTCAACATCGTTGACCGCACCGACTTCAGCACTGGTGAATTGACCTCTGGCGCGGTGGATGCGATTGACGCTTACATCACCAATGAACCTAGCACACTCGAACGTGAGGGCATCGCCTATAACCTGATGGTGTTTGCGGATTTCGGGGTTGATGGTTACGCCAATATCATCTTCGTGACCGAGGACACCCTTACCAACCGCCCCGAATTGGTCGAAGCGTTCCTGCGGGCGACCTTCAAAGGCTATCAGATAGCGGTGGATGACCCTGAAAAAGCGGCTACGCTATCGGTGGAGTACAATCCAGCGTTGATTTATGACAACGAATTAACCAATATGCGAGTGTCCGTCCCGTTGCTTCACCCTAACGGCAGCGAAATCGGCATGATGACGCCGACTCTGTGGGAATTAGCCTATACAATCCTCCGTGACGCCGAGATCGTCCCTGCCGATTTCGATGTGACAGAGGCGTATACGTTGAGCTTCCTCAATATAATTTACAACCGGTAATGAGAGGCTAACCCATGTCCCAACCGGCTTCCGCAACACTAGCTATCGCCAGATCAATCCCATTTTGGCGGCGTTTCCGCTTCAATCTCATCATCTTCTTCGTCGTGCTGGCGGTTGTGCCGTTGGCGCTGATATCGTTTATCAACATTTCGCAGCAGATCGACCAAGCGCAGAATCGGGTCAAGGAGCAGCTTCAATCTATCGCGGAACTCAAGACCAATCAGATTGACTTGTGGTTGAGGCAAGGCACGTTGGCGCTGGATATCATCTTGTCGAACAGTCGTTTTGAGCAACTCCTTGTGACTCGCATCATCGAGCCGGGCATCCTCTCAGCGACCCAGAATACCACCTTAACCCGCGATGTTCGCTCCTTCGTACAGTCCAACCCCTATTTCCGAGAATTCATCGTCTACAACCTAGAGGGCATCATCGTCTTGGCATCTAACCCCGCCGATGAGGGTAAATTTGTCACGCTGCAACCCTACTTCACGCCCAGCCTCAATTCCCGTGAATACCTACAGCCACCGTTCTACGACCTCAGCACCACCGACCTGACGCTGGTCGCTACCAAACAAATCGGCAACACGGGTGGGCAAATCGTCGGCGTACTGGCCGGCAAAATCAACCTCACGGTGTTGGGCGACATCATGACCGAGCGCACCGGCTTGAGCGATAGCGGTGAGACGTATCTGGTCAGCCGCCAGAACAACTATCTGCTCACTCCTAGCCTATTCGCGAATTATCAGAGCCAACGCGCCTACCGGAGCGAGGCCATCAATCGCGCATTACAGGGTGAGTCCGGTGACGGGATTTATTCTAATTACCAAACCCCGGCCCAGCCCGTCATCGGCGTTTACCGCTGGATACCGTCGCTAGAAGCCGCATTGGTCGCAGAGGTCAACCAAGACCAAGTGCTGACCGGCCCGCGTCAGGCGCAACTCAACAACGCTGTCATCGCACTAGCGGTGGGGGTGCTGGCGGCGGTGGGCGGTCTGCTATATGCCAACCGGCTCTCTAGCCCAATCGCCAAACTAACCGATGCGGCCAATCAATTCTCACTTGGCAACCTTAGACAACGCACGCCAGTGACCTCAGGCAATGAGATCGGCCAGTTGGCACAATCATTCAATAGTATGGCGACTCAAGTCGAACTGCGTATCCTCGAAACACAGGCGGCGTTGGAACGCGCAGAACGCGCCGACTATGCCGATAAGGTCAAATCGGCCTTCCTCGCCAGCATGTCCCACGAACTACGAACGCCGCTCAACGCCGTGATTAACTTCACGCACTTTGTAGCCGATGGCGATACTGGGCCGGTCAACGAGGAACAGGTCGAGTTGCTGAGCGAGGTCATCAAAAGCGCCACCCACCTACTGAACTTGATCAACGACGTGCTGGATATGTCCAAAATCGAAGCCGGCGCACTCGTCTTGTTCGTCGAGGAAGATGTCGATGTCACGTCATTGCTCAAGAGTGTGATGAGTACGGCGCGGAGCTTGATTGTGGGCAAGAAAATCACACTGGAAACCGACATCGCGCCAGACCTGCCGCGCATCCGTGCTGACCGTCAACGTGTCCTGCAAGTCCTGACTAATATCGTCTCCAATGCCTGCAAGTTCACCGCTGCGGGCGTCATCAAAATTTCGGCCAAATCCGTCGGTGGCGAGGTCATCATGTCTGTGTCGGATACAGGGTCGGGGATTGATGCCGAGGACCAAAAATTGGTTTTCCTGCCCTTCAGGCAGACCAAAGCGGGGCTACGTCAAGGCGGCGGGACGGGGCTGGGGATGCCGATTGCCAAAAGCCTCGTGGATTCCCATAACGGACGTATCTGGTTGGAAAGCACACTCGGAGAAGGATCAACCTTTCACGTCACCCTGCCAGTCAAAGACCAGAGTCTACAACCTGCTTTAGCTTAAAGATATCGAGGTCGATCCATGTCAAATGAAGCCAAACCCGCCGTACTGTATGTTGAGGACGACCCTCAGAGCCGCAAGCTGATGTCTATGCTGCTGAGCGGGCGGATGCGCCTAAATGAGGTTATGATATTTGAGGACAGTCACGACTTCCAAACCAAAGTCGAACACCTTGACCCCAAACCCAGAATCATCTTCCTCGACATCCATGTTAGTCCGCTGAATGGGTTCGAGATGCTTCAGGTCTTGCGCCAAATTACATCGCTCGACGAGACGCCCATTATCGCCCTGACCGCCAGCGTCATGAACGAAGAAGTTCACCGCCTGCGTAGTGCAGGCTTCAACGGTTGCCTGTCCAAACCCTTAGACCTCAGCACCTTCCCAGAGACCTTTCAACGGATTCTCGATGGTGAGACGGTCTGGCGAATCGTTTAACATCGTTCCATGCACCTACAAAGGAAACAGTGATGCTGCTTTACGGAAGACACATCTTCATCGTCGAGGACAACGTACAAAATCGCGTCGTCTTCCAGATGCTGCTGAGAAAACAAGGCGCGGATGTCGATTTTGAACGCTGGGGACAAGATACTGTTTTTCGGCTGAAAAACGCCGCACAGGTCGACATGATTCTGCTTGACCTGATGTTGGCTGAGGGCATATCAGGATTCGACCTGTATACCGACATCCGCACCCAACTCCCAGAATTGGCTGCCGTCCCCATCGTAGCCGTCTCCGCGATGGAACCTGCCATCGCTATCCCTAAGGCGAAAGCGTTGGGTTTTTCGGGGTTCATCGGCAAGCCGATCAATGGCCTTATTTTCGCAGAACAACTCGCCAATATTCTGAACGGTGAAACCATTTGGTATACTGGCGAGCAGTCATCGGAATAGAAATAGCTTTCGGAATTACAAGCATCTTCCCTACTATGGCAGAGGAATACGCATTATGAGTGACGTACATGCGCTTTTAATTGACGATAATCCGCAAAATCTACGGGTACTTTCACAACTTCTGGCGAAGCAAGGCGTCGCCACCACCGAAGTCAATGACCCCATCGGGATTGAAAACTTGCTTCCCACGCTACAGCCAGACGTGGTGTTCCTTGACCTTGAAATGCCGGGTTCAGACGGTTATGAAGTCAGGGAACTCATCCGCAGTTACTACGTCGATACCCCCATCATCGCTTACACTGTCCATATCTCAGAAATCAACCACGCCCGTGATGTAGGTTTTGATGGCTTCCTCGGCAAACCGCTCGATACCACGCGCTTCCCAGAACAATTGGCGCGCATCCTACGGCATGAGCCAGTCTGGGAACGCAGCTAATTCGTGCGGGGTGTCGCCTTAAGGATGATTTTCAGGTCGCTTAGAATATCTTGATAATCCGTCCCATATAGATATTGGGCTTGTAAACGACCATCGGTGCCGATCAAGAAAATTGAGGCGGTGTGGTCAACTAGATAGGACTGCGGATCATCCCCAAGTGGGCGGCGCTCTGCAATCACGCCGAATTGCCCCATCAAGCTCTGAAGACTATCTCCCTCAGCCCGCAGGCCGATAAATGCTTTATGGAAGGCGGCGATATAGCGTGTGAGCGACTCTAGATCATCGCGCTCCGGGTCAACCGTCACAAACACGACCTTGACCCGTTCAGCAGATTCCCCTAGCTCTTGATAAAGATCCCGCAGTTCAATAGAAGTCGTCGGGCAGAAGTCAGGGCAAGTCCGATAGCCAAAATAGAGCAAAACCAACTCGCCACGGTGTTCGCTCAACGTGAACAGTTGGCCGGTGGTCGAGGTCAAACTAAAATCCGTCAGCGCTCGCGGTGGGTCAAAAATCGCGCCGTGTAAAGTGGGCATGGCTTGGTCGCCGCCACTACAGGCGCTTAAGCCCATCAGACCGACGAGCGTCAATATCATCCAACGATACGTCATGTTCGCGCCTAACCTTCCACAATGATGTTGATGCTGCCGTTATCGCTGATGCTGCACACGCCTTGAAAGACCGCCGGTTCGGTAAATCGCTGTCGGATCGTCTCGCCCGAACGCACAAAAAACGGCCCAACGGTGTGGTCGGCGATGTCATCATTACGAATGACCAAAGTATCCTGTCCGCCGACCTTGAGCAAAATATCTTCGGAGTCTTCGCCGTGTCCTTGCCGGAGGACGGCTTGAGTCCCTTGCGCGATGATAATCCAGTGTTCGCGGTCAGCATTCGCCGTCACGATTTCAGTGTTCTCGCTCACGCTGCGATAGCGCGCAGCCGGATTGTCATAAAATGGCGGGATGGCGTAGACATACACCTCAAATTGCTCCCGAATCACGGTTGTCTCATCGGCCAGCACTGCGATGACATCAATAATCCAATCATCCGCTGATGACCATGTGATTCGCACCGGATAGACCTCATTGACCAGCGTATTCCCGCGTCCGGTCATCGGGAGCATCCCCAAATGCCCTAAGTTCCCTTCAACTGTGATGGTCGCTCCCTCAATCGGCGCACCAGTCCCATCGGTCAATGAGACCAATAAGGTCGAAGTCCCGACGGTCAAAGGAAATGGCGCAGAAGTCAGGCTAATTTTTACAACGGCGTCAGGTTGATTCTGTCCCAACAGAAACAAGACACCCGCCGCGCCGCTAATCATGGCTATCGCTAAAACCGCAATCCAATACCGCATGAAAACCCACTCCGTCCCGATAGTAACCGAGCATAACCCTCACTTATCAGGGTACAATCGGCCATTAGATGCGGACAGTGACATCTATCCTATCTTGTGGGGTCATCCATCAGCGTTCGTAAAAATACGCGGCGCAACCTCAATCGCGTCCGCCGCGTAAATAGAATAAGTCAATGAGGGGAATACTATGGCAAATGTTGGGCAAATCGGGCGGAACATCACGGACTCGCAAAAGAAAACACAGACAGGCTATCCACAGGGCGGGCTGCGTTTTGATTGGATGATGGTTGCGCTATCTACGCTGTTCCTCAGCGGGTTATGGGTGGACGGATGGGCGCACTTCCACAACAAAGTTGACGATAGTTTCTTCACCCCATGGCATTTTATTTTCTATAGCGCTTTCGGGCTGCTTGCGCTATTTCTGGGCTATAACCAAGTCCGCAACGTCAATCAGGGCTACGCCTTCACGAAGGCGCTCCCCAGAGGCTATTGGTTCTCGCTGATTGGCGTTGGGGTTTTCGCGGCCAGCGGCGCAGTAGATATGGTCTGGCATACCCTGTTTGGCATCGAAGGCGGGACAGAGGCGTTGATGAGTCCGTCGCATATCGGGCTGGGCATCGGGATGTCATTCGTTTTCTCTGGCTCGGTGTTGGCAACATGGGCGCGGGCGAAACAACTCTCCGATGTCCGCGGTTGGCTGAATAGTTGGCGCAACTTTGGCCCGATGGTTTTGGGCATGACCCTCCTATTGACGGTGGTCTGGTTCTTCACCAGCTATGCCAACCCTACCGTCACCCCGTATATCGTCATGGGTGACGGGGAAATGCCGTTACAAGATTTCGGCGTCACCACCATCTTATTTTCGGCGGCCATCCTCAGCGGATTCACGTTGCCGATGCTGCGGCGTTGGCGGCTGCCGTTCGGGACATTCACGCTGATGTTCGGCGTCAGCACCGCCCTACTCACCATCCTGAATGATTTCTATTTGTTGATACCGGGCGCTATCGTTGCGGGCTTGGTGGTTGATCTCATGGTGAACCGACTACGCCCCTCACAGGGCGAAGCGTGGCGGCTGTTGACGGTGGCATTTTGTGCGCCCGCCGTCTACTACGCCATGTATTTCCTGACCATCTACCTCATCGACCTACTGGTCTGGAGCATCCACGTCTGGACGGGCGCGATTTTCATCTCTGGGGTGCTGGGCGCATCGCTGGCGCTACTGACGGTCATCTCCGCACGGGAGACATCCCCCGCATCGGATGACAATTAACCCATAACAACTCGTAAATAGGACGGACAATATCCTTGTTGTCCGTCCTATTTATCTTATGGAGAACCGAAATACAAACGGCATGATTACAACCATCGTTTGTGTTATCTCAAATAGCGGGCGGGCAAGCCTCGCCCCTACGAGAATTCCCGATGATGTGCATTATGCCAGTCCCATTCAGGTTCTCCATTAATTCGTAGGGGCGCAGCGTGCTGCACCTTGTTTTTATGTAAATAAACTGGGCTAAAGAATCAAAAAAGACCCGTGTTGGGTCTGTTTGGGTTTGCTGCTCCCCTTCCCTTCTTGTCGCGCTCATGCTCTGGGCGCACACAAAAAGAAAAGGGAAGGTTGGGTTGGCAGCGGCCTACTCTC
>DAOTTP010000134.1:0-12271 GCA_034437835.1 Anaerolineae bacterium
GCGTTCATGGACGCGCTGCCCCCGTCTGAGGTGGTAGCGTTATTGGCGAAACGGCGCGAACGCCTCGCGGTGCTGGTGTTGTCTGCCCACGCCATTCCGCCTCACGAAGGTACATTCCAATTCATGATTGAGCATCGCGTCCGCCATCTCGAGGCTGATCTCGCGTGGCTGGACAGCGTGATTGCGCGACTTGCAACGCCTACATTATCCACAACAGAAGAAGGTTAAAAATCATGAGTACGACACTTCCCCCTGAAGAAAAGCTCGACTTTAAGCGAATCCTGCCCATTTTTGTGATTGTGATGGTTGACCTGCTGGCGCTGACGGTGATTATCCCCTTACTGCCGCTTTACGCCGTGACGTTCGGCGCTGATCCGCTGACGATTGGCCTGCTCACCACGTCCTACCCGTTGTTTCAATTGATTGGCGGCCCCGCTTTGGGCGGCCTGAGTGACCGGATTGGCCGTCGCCCAGTCCTCATCGTCAGCCAAATCGGTACATTCATCGGTTTGTTGATGTTGAGTTTTTCTAGCGCATTGTGGGTTTTGTTCCTCTCGCGCATCTTGGACGGCTTCACAGGTGGCAACATCGTGGCCGCGCAAGCCGCCATCACAGACAGCACCACCGACCGCACCCGCGCACAGGGTTTGGGTCTGATTGGCGCGGCCTTCGGACTCGGTTTCGTGCTTGGGCCAGCAATTGCGGGCGTCGCGCTGGCGATGTCTGGCAACGACTTCCGCGTCCCAGCGTTAATCGCCGCCGCGTTTTCGTTGGTTTCCATCATCTTGACCAGCGTCTGGTTCAAAGAAACGCTCTCGGAAGAACGGCGCGGGCAACACGCCGCCAGTAGTGAAGGCATGATCGCCCGCCTCCGTCGCGCCTTGCGGACTCCAGGAGTCGGCGTGTTGTTGGCGTTAATGTTCGCGCAACAGACCGTATTCGGCGGTGTCGAGGCACTGTTGGCACTGTTCACCCTCAACCGTTTGGGCATGAGCGCCGCCGATAACGCGCTGGTATTCGTGTTTGTCGGGGTGATTTTGGTGGCTGTGCAAGGTAAATATATCGGGCCGTGGAGTCGCCGTTATGGGGAGCGCAAGCTCATCCTCAGTGGGTTATTGTTGCTCTCAATCGGAGTCGGGTTGACCGCCGCGACGCCGGATGTCCCAGTGCCGTGGTATAGCCGAGCCGAACGCATAAGCGAATTGCAAACCAGAGGCACGCAACCGGAGTCTGCATTGACCCTCGTGACCACGACCTCTGTTCCGTTGCCGATGGATGATAAGCACAACGGTGCGCTGGGACTCGCGTGGTTGCTCATCGCGATGGTTCCGACCACGCTAGGCGCAGGCATTTTGTCACCCAGCATCAACAGCTTGATTTCTAAATCAGTCGGGCCGACTGAGACAGGCGGGGCGTTAGGCGCGAGTTCGTCTATGAACAGCCTCGCCAATGTCATCGCACCCTTAGTAGGTGGCGCACTATTCCAATTCGGGGGATCGTCCGCCCCGTTCTTTGTCGGGGCGGTGTCGTTGTTGGGGCTGTACGCCATCACTCAGCCGCGCCTGCCAAAACCTAAGGCCGCAATAGCCTAGCCTAGCGCTTCCATGACGATATTGACGCCGATTTGCGCGAGACGGATGTCCTCGTCTTCCGGCAAACCGCTGACGCCTACCGCACCGGCCACGATGCCGTCGATGATGATAGGCAAGCCGCCGCCCCATGTCACATAGCGCAGTTCGCCGAAATTCGTCATCGGGAAGATATCGCGCTGGGAACGTTCGCCCAAAGTCTTACTGGGGATGCCCTCACGGGCGGCGGTATAAGCTTTATTGATGGCGATTTGGATGGGCGGCAGGCCGCACCCGTCCATCCGCAAGAAAGCGATCAGGTCGCCGTGCGTATCGACGACTGCGATGGCCGCGCCCTGATTGGTGTTGCGACATTCGGTTTGGATAGCGCCCAGAATCATCTGAGCCTCGGTGTGGGTGAGTTCGTAGACGGTCTTCATGCGTCCTCCTTTGGGTCATGGATATGTGCAGCGGCGCGACGTGTTGCGCTCGCCGAATATAACCTGTAATTTTACGGATACAAATAGGGTTGTTCAGGTTGTTCGGTACTGTCGAGTTTGGCGATTTGAAGCACCGGCATTTGTTGCCCCATAAAGGTTTCGGTCTGGAAAGTACCCTCCACCGTCACCCAATCCCCGGCTTTGAGGCCGTCGAGTCCTGCATAGGCAGCGGGCAATCCGAGGGCGCTGGCGTCGGCCACACAGCATGACATGGTAAAACGCGCCAGCATAAACCGCCCTTCTGGGTACGACGGCTCGGTATAGACGAATCCCAACAGCTTGGCGGACTGACCGTTAAACACCGTCGGCGATTCCTCATCTGCGAACGCCCGCGACCAGTCCAGAATATCACGGCTGAGGGGGTCTTTTTGGGAAATCGACATCCCTCCGCCGAAATTACTGGTCAAACTGACCCCGCTGATTGATTCGACGCCCAGCGGTTGCACATTATCGGTCAAGATGGTGGCCGCGCCCAACATCAGCGGCAGCCCGACCATCATCAGCGTGCCGATATGGGGTCGGCGGTCTGCGTGGCCGCTATTAGCCCGCGAGGCGCTATAGCCCGCAACATCGCGTAGGGCGGCGAGACTGCTTAATCCCAGTGCGCCGAATACCACCACGGCGACGGACGATAACCACGCAAAGCGCAGATTGATGTAGTAATTCAAGTTACCGCTGGCGATGGTATAAGCGAAATAGACCGCAAATCCCAACAGCACCACCGACTTGAGGACGAGTTCGTTACGGGTTTGTCTTATCGTGGTCATTTCTCACCTCGTTTTTCAATCATGGGTTTGGGCTGTAGGGGCGCAACACGCTGCGCCTGCCATTCATATCCCCTGAATTTTTCAAGATAATCGCGTCTTGTAGGGGCGACTCATGAGTCGCCCACCAGCCGGACTCATCGCAACAGCAGATTCATCCATACGCCCGCCAACAGAGTCAACAGCAACGGCAAGATAATCAGATAGGCGACGGCACGACGGCGGAACACGCCCGCTAACATCAGCGTGCTTTTAATGTCAATCATCGGGCCAAAGGTCAAAAATGCCAAGATTGACCCCGTAGGGAAAATCCCCGTGAAAGACAGCGCGAGGAACGAGTCTACCGTGCTACACACGCTGAGGATGAACGCCAACGCCTGCATAATCAACACCGACAGCACGGGGCCGCTGCCCAATTCACGCAAGGCCGACTGCGGGATAAACGTCTGCATCAGCGAGGCCAACAGCGTGCCAATCACTAAGAAGCGCCCCATATCGAAAAATTCATCAATCCCAAACCGTAGCGCAGACAGCATCCCCGGCAATAGTTTGGGGCGCTCCGGCGTGACGGCGACTCCCGCCCCGCCGCTGACTGGCGCAAGCGACCCCGGCAACAAAACCTCGTGCGGCTTGGTCGTCAACTCGAACACCACCCCGACGATAATCGCCACCAGCGCCGTGACGACGAATCGGCTGACGATTATCACCGCGCCGTCGTTGTAATCGCGGAACGCCAACGCCGTGCTGACCAAGACAATCGGGTTCATGACCGGCGCGGCCAATACGAACGCCACGCCCACCGAGGTCGGCAGCCCTTTGGTGAATAAGCGGCGCGTGACCGGCACGACTCCGCACTCACAGACCGGGAAGGCGAACCCTAGAAACGTGCCAGCCACCGTCGCTAAGATGCGATTTTTCGGGACGGCACGCACGATGTCCTCACGGGTGACGAACACCTCTAAGAGGCCGGAAACCAACGTCCCCAGCAGCAAAAACGGCACGGCCTCGATGAAAATGCTGAGGAAACTGTTGATGAAAGTCACGATTTGCGATGAAGTCATAGGAAAGCCTGTCTAGTTTGACGTGGGCTGTCATCCGTCAATAGCAATGATTTAGTACGCCTAATGTGAAATGAAAACGCCCCGATAGATAATGTCCAGACTCATCCGCCGCCCAGCACTAAAGTGCCGGGCTGAGGGGAAACAAAGTCCACTAAAGGGACTCTTTTTTTCCGACTCTTGAACCAAGCAATCCACTTTAGCGGGTTTTGCAGTGCATTAGACGGGGGTTTTAACCCTCGGCGGCGGATTCACGATATATCCAATCATTTCACATTACCCGTTTAGTGGTATCGGAGGAAACGGACAGGATTGATCCTATTCCTACAAAACGTCTGGCTAAGGCGTATTTTAACTGAAAACTGCCCACTACAAACTGCTAACTTATTGGCGCCGTATACGCCGAATCAGCGCACGCGCACGCGGCAACACTTGTGTGAAGGCGGCATACGCCAGCGCATTGGGCGCGTAATCCCACGCCCCGCCCGTGCGCATGACCGTCCCTCGGAATCCGCGCTTGAATTGGTAAACGCCCCACATCGAATCAGAGTCGTCGAAGATGTCCGGCGCACCCCACAAGTCATAGCGCGTGCAGCCCTGCGACTTTGCCCAGCGCATCGCCTCCCATTGGAGCAGATAATTGGGCATCTTATCGCGGTGGATGTCCCGACTCGCGCCGTAAAAATACCATACGGTCTGGCCGAATTTGTACAGGACGACGTGCGATACCGGCTGACCATCGACCTCGGCAATCAACGGGTGACACAGCCCATCACGCATGAAGTCGCGCCACGCCCGCTCATAATACTCACGCGGACGCACCAAAAAACCATCCCGTGCGCCGGTCTCGGTATACAGGTCATACAGCATCGGCACATCGGACTCGGCGGCGGCGCGGATGGTCACGCCCTCGCGCTCGGCCACGCGCACCTTGCGGCGGGTACTCTGGCTCAGGCGCATGATGAGCGCGTCCTCGTCTGGGGTAAGGTCAATCACGATGCTGTTCTTGAACTGGATTTGTTCGCTGGAATAGCGCCACCCGCGCTCCTGCACCATCGCCGCCCATGCCGAGCCATGCGGATTGGGCGAGTCGTCGGCCTCCCCCGGCACGCCGGTAGCGAGTGGGATGTCGGGGTCGATTTTGAGCGCGATGGCGCGGTACTGTCTGGCGAGTTGTTCCAGCGCGGCCAAAACCTCCCGCGATACATCGGCGTCGGCGGGGTCGAGGATAGGGCCTTTGGGCGCGTACATGACCGTCAAAGGGCCAGCTTTGCGAATCCCAATAGAAGCCATCGCCATGATATGCCCGCCGCGTTTGAAGGCAAGGCGCAGCGGAGTCCAGCCAGTAGTCAGGTGTTTGAAGTCCCCCCATGCCCAGCTTTGCAACAGATGGGCGGCGGGGAATTGCACCAGCGCACTATCCCACGCGGCGCGATCTATGACGGTTTCAATTGTCAGCATCAAACCTCTAGGTCAATTGAAAGTGATAAGAGGGACAATCATACAGGATTGCGCCAACCGCGAATTTTACTCATCACTCATCACGACGCTTTTAAGATTTTCCGGCGTTACGGGCATTTTCCATCGCAATCGCGCCGTAGTCGGACAAAGCGCTGAGGAGCGCGGCATGATTCTGGGTGAAATTGGCCGCGCCCGCCGTCACGCTACGAACACCCAATGCGCCCAACACGCGGTCTTGAATCACCAGCGGGGCATAGGCTGCGCTGATGGGTGAACCGGGTAGACGTTTCAATTTTTCGGCGTCCAGCACAATCGGGCGGCCACTCTTAATCACCTGCGCGGCAATCGGGTCATTGACCGCCACGCTGACGGCTTGAGCGCGGGGATTATCACCGCGTTTGACGGCGCGTAGCAGTTGTTTATCGCCATCGACCACCATCAAATACGCTTCTTCGGCGCTGGTGATTTGCACGGCGGCATCGACAAGGCGCGGCAGCAGTTGGTCAAGCGAATGCAAGGCAGCGACTTGTTTACCGACCGCGTACAGGGCATTGAGTTCGGTCACGCGACTTTGCAATTCCTTATTGGCCTGCATCAGCCGTTCAATCAGCGTATCTTTTTCGCGCTTGAGACGAGTCTCCGCGAGGCTCTTTTCGATAGCGCGGAGCATTTCGTCGGGGTAAAAGGGCTTAATCACATAATCTTTGACGCCCAGCCGATAGACCTCTACCGCGATGTCCTCGCTGCCGTGGAACGTCATCAGGATGACCGGCATATCGAGGCTGTGGGAGTTCAATTGGCGTAAGACTTCCATACCGTCCATACGCGGCATATTCAGGTCGAGCAAAATCAGGTCGGGCTTATGGCGAATCGCCATTTGTAGCCCTTCAACCCCGTCGCGTGCGCTCATGGGCTTATAGCCGTTAGGCAGCAGCACATAATCGTTGAGAAAGTGATGATTTTGCTGCGCGTCATCAACAATCAGGATGTTCTCGCCGGCCACAAGCGCCTCGCTTGAATAAAGACATTCAGGTGAAAAGTAACAATGCTGCTAGTTTACCGCAAAAATGGCCTATCGACACCCATCAAACCCCACGCTTGACAGCCCGCCCCCTGACCACTAAAATACTGTCCATGCAAGACATCCCAAGCAGTAAAAAAAGATGGGCCCATAGCTCAGCTGGGAGAGCGTTTCAATGGCATTGAAAAGGTCGTGAGTTCGAGTCTCACTGGGTCCACAACAAAAAACCGTCAGCACGCGCTGGCGGTTTTTGAGTCACCCGTATGGGGTTGGCGTACCAACCCCATACGCTACACTGTCTTTTGAATCCACGCCGCCAAGACCTGACCGGCGCGTTCGGCGGCGGTGGGGGTAAAGTGAATCCCATCGAAGCTGTAGGTATAGCCGCCCCGCGCTTGTTCGGCGGCGTAGTCATCCCAACCCACCTTGACCCGATCCCCGATTTGGAACACGGTTTGTAGACTCAACGGTGGGCGCTCTGGGAGGGTCGGCGGGTTCAAATATGCGCCGAAATCGAATATCGGCAGATTCAGCGACTCGGCGGCCTCGCGGTTTTTGGCGTTGAATAACCCCATCGCCGCGACTGACGCCGGGTTGTACTCCATCGGCGGCAGACCGACCAGCACCAACACATGATTCAGGCTGAGTTCGGTCAGCAGGTCGCGGAAAATCGTGCCGTAGTCGTCCGGCTCGATATAACCGCTGGGCAAATCTTGCTGAGATTTGTAATATGGGCGGGTGGCGGGGAAGGCATACGCCAGCGCGTCATTGCTCCCAGATAAGACAAAACAGGCGTCCGGCACATCTTCCAAGACCGATTCGACTCGTTCGCGCAACTTATTGACCGTGTTGCCGCCGATTCCCCGGTTAATGATGGTGTGTTGAGGCAATGCCGCCGCCACCGCCCGCACATAACTCCCGCCGTAAACGCCTTCGGTCAGGCTTGCGCCCAAAAATGCGATTTTCATGGATTCTCCAATGGATATAAGAATTGGGGTGTTTCAGCGCGGGCGGGCAAGCCACGCCTCTACAAGTTTTTGGCTCATGTTCAGATTGTGTGAAATGACTGCGACTGTAGGGACGCCCTTCTGGGCGTCCGCCTGTCCCGAAAACGGACGGCAAAAATGCCGTCCCTACACCACTCCATTTGAACATGAGCCTAGTTTTTTCTCATCACTCATCACTTAAAACGCATCACTTCATTCTTAAAGCATCACCAATCCTAAGCGCCCGCCGCGCACGACGGCCTCCGTGCGGCTCTGTGCGCCGAGTTTGCTTAGAATCGTGTTGACGTGAAATTTTACCGTATTCGGGCTGATGCTGAGGGATTGCGCGATGCCCTTGTTGGTCAGGCCGGACGCCATCAACTGCAAGACTTCAAGCTCGCGGGCGGTCAATTTTTCTTGCGGGGAGTCGTCTACCATCCCACCGGCTGGCAGCAAATGGGCGGATAATGCTCCGTCCAGCGTGACCAACCCCATCGCCAGTGCGTCCAACGCAATCGCATAGCGGCGCGGGTCGCCTTCACGGAGCAGCACCGCCGCCCGCAATCCAACCGGCAACGAGGCCGTCACCACATAGGCAGAAGTCGGGTCGGGCAGCAGAAGCAGGCTCGGGACGGTCAAGCTCGCAATACAGGTCAGCCATCGGATAGGGTCATATCCGAGGTCGAATACGGCGGCGTCGGGGCGGTAGAGGTCGATGTCGTCTGCCAAATTCTCTCCGGGCGCAAGCTGACCAATCACGTCCGCGTCGGCAGTATCCGCCAACAGCGCCGCCAGCCCAGCACGAGCCAGAATCCCATCGGCAATGATTAAAAGTCGCATGGGAGACAGCATAGCGCCTCGGTATTAGAAGCGCGTTGGCGTGCCTAGACTTCGATGTAGCGCCGCCACGCATCGGGTCCCGTCCCCACCGCAATCACCAGATAGCTGGTGCGCGGGGTTTTGGGTTCCCATTGCAGCCTCATCCCGGCCTCGTGCGGCAGGCGACTGCCCTTGCGATGATTGCACGGGGAACAAGCGCAGGCGGTATTCGTCCATTGGTCTTTCCCGCCACGGCTGCGCGGGACGATATGGTCAATCGTGAAGTCGTCTTTCGCCAAAACCTTATCTTTGGTCTGGCTGCCGATGGTCACGCCGCAGTAGATACAGACATAGTTGTCGCGCATCAAAACCCCGCGACGACTCCAATGGGCTTGGCGGCGCGGCACGTTAATATAGCGCCGTAGGGCGATGACGGACGGGACGGGGAATTTTGTCTTGACCGAACGGAGAAATTCGCCGGTCTGTTCGACCATGACGGCTTTCTCGGACACCAGTAGGTTAATCGCACGCGGTAAACTGATGACGGCCAGCGGTTCCCACGTCGAGCCGTTGAGGAGTAAGACGCGCATCTGAGCGATAGATACAGCCACAATAACCTCTGAACACGGCCAACATTATTTGATGGTTTCAATTTTGTATTATAACGCGGATTCGTTAAATTGACTTTAAGTTTGGGTTGTTATGCCTCAATACTGGGGGCGCGAAAACGCTATCACCGCACCAACTCTGAGGAGACAAATTTTTAAGGTATTGTAGGGCGCACAGGTAAATGCGCCCTACAACCCTCTACCAATTACCGGCGCAAGCTGAAGTTCAGCATCCCATCCTGTAGATTAAGGACGCGATTGGATGTGTTATCCGCAAGATTTACGCCCACGACACAATCCGCCATAACCACATAGGCTGTATCATCGTCGCCCGCGACAAAGCTCAGAGAATCGGTCTGCTGCTCCTCACATCCTTCAAGCGGGATGGTATGGGTGGCTGCAAACGTCTGAGCGTCAAATCCGTACAGGACAAGCCCACTCGCTGACTCGTGGACTCCGATTACCAACAATGTCTCGCCATCTAGCGACCAGACGACATCCCCGATGAACGCGAGAGAATCATCAGCGGCGTTTTCGCGCAACGTTGCGCCTGTTTCGGCGTCAATGACCGCCAAACGCCCATCAGAATAATGCACCGCGATAGTCTCGCCATCCAGCGACCACGCGCCGGTAGCGATAGAAGTGCTGGTGTCCAAAGACAACGGATGGCCGCCGTCAAAACCGATGACGCCTAGCTTACTGCTATCTCCCTCAGACAACGGCTCCTGTATATAGAGGATGCGCGTGCTGTCTGGCGACCAGTCTGGGTGGGTATGATAAGCACTCTCGGTAGTGACGACGCGCAGTTCCATCCCATCCGTAAAGGCCGCCCAAATTTGCTGCGATTGTTGCCAGACCAATGAGCCGGCCATCACGACTTTCTCGCCATCCGGTGAGATGACAAAATCACGAATATAGAGGTCAGCATTGACCTCGCTAATGCCACTGCCATCCGCTTGTAACACTGTCACGCCGGGTTCTTCAGGAGCAGTATTCCTGAGGACTGCGATTTGTGAACCATCGGATGACAGTTTGGCTTCTCCGGCAAACGGCAAAGACCGCTGACTGTTGACCGTCTCATAGGTGATATTACAGACCGATTCACCCTCAAAATCGCTGGTGTATAAGTTAGAAGTTCCCAACGCCGGGTCGATGTAATAGAACGTGACATCCGCTGCTTCGATATGTTCCACAGGACACAGCGGCGCAAGCATCGTGATGTTAGAACGACCTTCCGGCATCCAACCAGAGCGCCCGTCATCGGCTTCAACCGGCCACCAGCGTAGGCCAGCCTTCTCAACCGCCACGCCAATCACAGTCACCAACGACCCCCCATCAATAAACTCATTTCCTTCAGAGGAGGCGGGTGACGAGGAAAAGGTCTCTTTCCCCACGCTAACTACCCGCGCCCGTGCGCCGGGTTTGAGGATATTCACGACGGGCAACTCAACGCTTAAAAATGGATTATTGAGGATGGGAAGTTCTGTCGGCGTCAAGGTGATGGTCGGTGAAGGAGTGATGCTGGGCGTCAACGTCAGGGTAGGTGTCAATGTCTGAGTTGGTGTTAGCGTCTGGGTCGGCGTCAGAGTCGGTGTCACGGGCGTGGCTGACGGGATGAGCGTGGCCGTGGTGGGTGGGTTAATCGGCTCAATCCAGTATTCATTGGCCGTGCCTTCCACCGTCCACCCGACCATCCCTTGATAATCGACTTTGTACCACGCGAATCCCTCTGCACAGGTCGGTCCTTCCAGAACGTTGAATACGCCGCTGCCGGGGATTTGCCCAATCGCGGCGCTCTGACGGGTGGGCTGGTCGCGCACATTGTTGGGGTCGCCGGGGACGACGCGGGCGATGAACCCGCCATTCAAGCGTGAAACTTGTACGTTGGGGCAGGTCACACCCGCCTGCGCGCCCGCTTGTGGCGATAAGGCCAGCCAGAATAGGCTTAATAGCCCAAGCGATAAGATGATGCGCCTCATGAAAAGTTCCTCCTGTGATTGGATGTCTAACTGCCTCAACTGGCAGCTACACCGATACTAGCGGTTTGCCGGAATCGATGCGCCGACCACGCCCCAACGCATATCCCTCACATAGCCATTGCTTGACCAATGATGCTTTTCGCTTGGTCTACGTCCTCTACGCCCGCCCTCCGTAGCTGTGCTACAATTCGGGCTGTTTTGGGCATGGTACGCCACGCCCCTTCACACGCCTGAACGAGAGGACACGCGGATGCACGTCGCCGTCAATGGATGGTTCTGGTCTCAGCCACAAGTCGGCAGCGGACATTATCTGCGCCGCCTCATCCCCGCCTTGCGCCAAGCCCGCCCAGACATCGCCCTCACGCTGGTACTCCCCACTGGCACAGACTCGGCGGGCATCCCCGACGGGGTGAAGGTCATCACGGCGGGCGGCGGGCGCGGTAAGCTGGCAAAAATCTGGTTTGAGCAGCGCCATTTCCCCGCCACCGTCGGCAAAGTGAAAGCCGACCTCGCGTTTGTCCCGTATTGGGGCGGCCCGTTAAGCTCGCCCGCGCCGCTGGTCACGATGGTGCTAGATGTCATCCCTGCGGTTTTGCCAGAATACGCCGCCAGCGTTGGCGCGGCCTTATATACCTCGTTGGTGACGGCCTCCGCACGCGGCTCCGCTCATATCCTGACCCTCAGCGCCGCCAGCAAGGTCGATGTCGTGAAACATCTGGCCGTCCCTGACGATAACGTGACCGTCACCCATTTGGCGGTGGACAGCGCCTATCACCCGCAATTGGGCGCGGAAAAAGACCCCGCCGTCCGCAAAAAATATGACCTGCCCGACCAATACGTCTTGTATCTGGGCGGCTACGATACGCGCAAGCAGGTCAACGAATTGCTGCTGGCCTATACCTATGTGCGGCAAGGGACGCCGGATGTGATTCTGGTGCTGGGTGGGCGCGAACCGGCGTGGGGGACATCGGTTTTCCCCGACATGCGGAAGTACGCAGATAAACTCGAACTCGGCGAGTCGCTCAAGTGGATAGGTTACGTGGACGAGGCCGATAAGCCATCGCTGTACCGGATGGCCGTCGCATCATCGTACCCCAGCCGGTATGAGGGATTCGGATTTCCGGTGTTAGAATCAATGGCATCAGGGACGCCCGTCACCGCTTGGGACGTGCCGGTCATGCGCGAAATTAGTGGAGAAGGCGCATACTTAGTCAAAAGCGCCCGTGAACTGGGCGGGGCGTTATTGGCGCTGATTAACCAAACCCCGCTGCGTGACTCGTTGGTGACGCAGGGGTTATCGCAGGCCACACGCTATAGTTGGCGCAAGACGGCGCGTGAGACGGCGGCAGTGTTTGACCAAGTGCTATCACAAGGGGGATGATATGGCAGATAAGCGTGGTAAAAAAGGTCTGTTTCGGCGGTTATTAGACTCGCTGATTGAACGGCGCACCGGCAACGAATTGGTCTATCTAGCCATCGGGGTCTTGGTCGGCGTGGTCTTATCCCA
>DAOTTP010000135.1:0-15314 GCA_034437835.1 Anaerolineae bacterium
GTCTTGGTGTCCAAGCCGCGATAAACCACACCCATACCGCCCTCGCCCAGCGATTTTTCGAGCGTATAACGTCCTGCCAAGAGGCTCATCGGTCATCCCCACGGATTATCCTAGCCTGCGCGCCATCTGATTTAGAAGCGGCACATCGCTAAAATTGTACCCCGTGCTGGACTTTTTTGCGCCCTGTTTGGGTCTAAGTCGATGGGCGGAGTCGGAGAACTATTGTTAATTGACGGCGGGCGCGCAAGCATCGCCCCTACAAAATTTTTGAAGTCGCGGCCTTTGCCCCGGCTTGCCGCCGCCGTTGTGGGCGGAGTCGTGATTTAACTGGTCACGGCGTCCAATAATAGAAGGGTGTTGGCGCGTTTGCCCAGCGGCTTTTCGAACGTATAGCGTCCGGCTAAAAAGCTCATAATCCCGCCTTCTGCGTCTGGTTTACCACCTCGCACGATCTGCGTTGATGATTGTACCGCGCCGCCGTGGGTTTGAGGTTGTTACTTCATAATAATTAGTAGATTTTAAAATCTTTACAAAAAATAATTATTGTTGTATATTGATGCTACGTGATCTAGTAAAGGGAATGAACATGAACATCCTTATGGCATTAGGCATTGATACTAAAACATCAATTGGAACAACTTCTTCATCCCCATACACAGGTTCACCGACTTTTGATGAAGTTCCCTTTCATGTTCAGCCGGGACAACGCCCAACCTTAGGAACTTATGTCGTGGTTACATTCGACTATCACGATACGGTTTTATATGGGCGAATTTTTGAAGGTGTTGAGGAAAATCCCAAAGCCGATCCTTCAACTCTCCAAAGAACACAAGCATATTCTATGCCGGAAAAACCACGTTCAGGAGATCAAAGTCCCTTTGTTACACGGGTTATGCAAGTTGAAGTTTTAGGTGAGTTAACTCTGACAGAAGATGGTGCAATCACCATTGCCGAGCCTGTGACCTTACCGTTGACCAATATGAAGGTGTATGAATTACCGGTAGACAAGATTCCAGCATTACTGGGTACAGAAGATGGGCAGGCAATAGGGCTTCATCTAGGGGATATTGAGGTTGGTGGACGTTCCGTCCCATTTTATTACCCTCGAACGGGTCTGTCGCGCCACATTGCCTTAATGGGTAAAACGGGAACGGGCAAAAGCTACGCCACAGGTGTAATCATTGAAGAATTGGTGAGCAATCATATACCCGTTATCGCGTTTGATGTGCTTGATGATTTACGAATGGCTACAGAGGAATTGAAAGGTAAGCAATATGAAGCAGGTCAAAACTTTAAAGTTCCGTTTTCGATGGTTGGTGTGGGAGAATTTCTAAACTTTATCCCCAATTTGACCAAAGACCAACTTGAAATCGTAGCACTAGCCTATGCTCGTATCCAAGCAAAAGCTATGGAGCAACTTGATAACACAGGAAATGTAACTATATCATTGAATGATTTAGAGAAAGAAATTCTTCAAATCGGGAGCGATATGGGGCAAGAAGCAGTTGCCCGTCGAGCATTTCAACGAGTAAATGCTGCTTATAAAGGGAGTCCACTACTGACTGACAAACTTGAAGATTGGATGCGGCAGTTAGGAAAGGTTCCTATACTTAACGTATTTGTCGGTAAGCTGGGACAACAACAACGGAATTTAGTCGTAGCTGCTACAGCACGTATGTTGCAAGTGCTTCGGCGCAGGGATAAAGTCTCTCCATGTGTGTTCATATTGGATGAAGCACATTATTTTCTGCCATCTGGCGAACAAACCCCCTCAACCGCAATCATACGAGAGATGATTCGGACGGCACGACATGATGCAATCGGTGTGATTCTGATCACCCAGAGTCCATCATCTATTGACAAACAGGTATTAATGATTTGTAACACCCGCGTGATTTTCGCATTAGACCGTGAAGATATTCGTGCTGTGGAAGGAACGATGGGGGATGTTCCCGATGCTGTAATCAAACGATTAGCGAAACTTCCGAAAGGGAATGCCATGATTACAGCCGGGTCAGATATTCTTCGCCATTCCGTCCGAATTAAAATTCGTCAACGGCGCACTTCAGAAGGCGCTCCTACCCCTGATCTTGCTTTGGAGGCTGCTAAATGGCTCAACAATCACAACCAATAAGCTATGAGTCACCTATTTTTGAATTGTTATCCAAATTCGCGGATGGGTTAGATGTAACTCAGATAGAAGAGAATTTGCCTAAGGGCGTTGGCCTTTCTGGGCGAACCCTCCGTAATTTGCTCAATGATATGACCCTTAGTAAACAGTTATATCGTCGTCGAGCTGCCAGTAGTAAGGGCGCTGGTGCGCCACCGTGGATATATCAGCATCCTGACTTTACACCGAGGCAGATGACGATGTTCGATAACGCTAAATTTGAGGTTGAAGACCGGGGAACCATCGAACGCGATGAAATGGACGCAGGAGAAAAAGAGCGATTAAATAAAAGTTTAACGGTTCTAGAGCGTATTGCTCATGAACATGTCTCGCAAGAGAGTCTAACTCAACGAGTTATTAAGATAGCGCCTCAAGTAGCTGAAAAAAATCCTATTCAGTTATTATGTGATTATGCTGAATGGATTGTTAATGACTATAACGCGCTGGTACGCGAATGGCGCAAGGCAGTTGGGAATGATAATGCAAAAGCTAATCAGTTTTTTGTCAAACTGGAAGCGAGAGAAACGTGGTGTAAGCAGTATTTCTATGGGATTTGGCGATTCAATGTTGTTGACTCCTCTGACACACCGATTTTAGGGGTGTTCCAGCGGAGCTACCCTGAAATTCACTTTGATCGTGCGCGTGCTGAACAGCATCTCGTAAATCGACTAACGGGTCAGCGAATCATTGAGTTAAAAGTAGATTTGCCAGATGCGCCTCATTCGTGTGTTGGGACAGATGGGTCGGTGGCTGATTTGTTTTTAGAACATAGTGGCGGAAAGTTCTTGCGACAAGACCCTATCGCGGTTTTGAATGCAGCCGCGTCTAAGCATGTGCAGGCAGTCGATGGGCATAATGAATATCAAGATTTTGATATCTTTCCAGAAGGCTTACGTGAATATGAAGCCTATGCCGCCGCGAAAAATGGATTGGTTATTTCACCAGCTCTGCGCGAGGTTTTGCCGGAAAGTGACTTCAAGCATAGTCGTTCAGCTGCCATGGAATTGCGCCAATATGAGCAAGATTTTCGAGTTGTTAGTGGGCAAGCCCGTTGGCGACCCATAGGTGATGCCATACCATCGAGTGGAATGGGTGATATCCCCCCATTGATTATCCGAGATGGGAGATTGTTACCATTGGTTCATCGGGTGCGTGATTTTGAGTCGGATGGGTTATATGGACAAATTGTGCGAAACCAAATTCGCTCATTTGCAAAAGTAATTCATCAGGTTCATGGCGGACCGTATGGGAATATAGCGTATGCTTCGACAGTGAAAAATCCGCAACAATCTTGGCTATCACCGCTGATTTTCTGGTATATCTATCAGAACAGCGTCGATAAAGATAAGTTAGATCGAGACATGTGTTATAACTCACCGTTTACGGATACGGCTGTTTCACATCTCTTGTTTCTAGGTTATCTGAAAACATGTCAAGCCGAAGAATTAGCTGATACTGTGATTACGACTTGCCAAGCTAAACGGCATTTTAGCGATGTAGCTTTTTCAAATGAAGGTCTGCCAATGGTCATAGAAAGCGATCTGAAACGGCGACCTGTCCACGAAGACGACATCGCAGACTGGCGGCGCTTTTTTGACCAACGCATTAAACGCACATCGGCGGAACGTCGGAGTTTAGAATTAGAGCTACGCGATTATGAACCATTCATCTACCTATGTGCAAATGTAGAGGTAGCAATGTTTTACGCTGCTCCTGCGTTTGCTTATCGACCATTGGCGTTTGAATCTGGTGAAGGCCATTTTTTGTTGGCGCGTTTGGAAGTTTCAGGGCATAAACGATTCCCCCAAATCTTTGAGGAAGCTTTTAACACCCTATTATCTTGGTATAAAGCAGGAAAATTTGCGTTTGATTCAGCGCATCAACAAGACAATGTTGCCGTTGGAGATGCACAAGGTATTCCCATTTTAGTGCCTGATGTGATTGTATCAGCCCATGAAGCTGTTACGTTTGGCCGAGATTATATCGGCGATGAAGTTGACTCTGAGATACGCCAGTTAATCTCTGAGCTTCGACGAGGGTTGAAACTGAATTAAAAACATGGGGTAATCGCGCTCTGTTCGTTTACTTCTGCAACCATGTACGGATGCTATTAGCAATAGCCTCTGCGAGTAATACTGGAACTGCATTACCAATTTGTAGAGCTACGCTATCTAAACCACCCACAAAGACAAAATCATCAGGGAAACTCTGTAGGCAAGCGGCTTCTCGGGACGTAATACCACGATTTTGAGTAGGGTGCGCGAATCGACCTTTTGACACATTGGTGCAACCCGATGTTATGACACCTGCTGGTTGTGATAAAGGTAAACGTCCATATACGTCTGTGTGAGTGGAACTACCTTTTTTATGACAATTCAGCCAATATTCAAAAGGAACATCTTTACGGCTACCGCCCGGCTGTTTAATCATGGAGATGAAGGTTGAAACCCGTTCTCCCATCCTGCGGGCTTGATGATTAGCGACTGTTTCATTTATTTGCCCCGCCGTTAAATAAGGATAATGACATATTGCATCTCCCACAGTAACCCAAGGTTTTAGATTGAATGATTTAAAATCTTTAGATGTTGGGTCGCCATGGGTAGGGTCAGGATATAGAGGAATAGCACCATCACGAGATGCAATAATCACTATACGTTTACGTTCTTGTGGAACGCCATAATTGGCAGAATTTAGCTCTTTACCACCCGGTTCAAAACCATAGCCTAATTTAGAAAGTCCAGCTAAAAGTTGCTCAAAAGTTTGTTTGCCGTGGCGTTTTTTGAGACCCGGCACATTTTCAAATACAACAATCCGAGGCTTAAGTACCTCTACAAACTCGAGATACCTTAAAACAAGGTTATTACGCGGATCGTTCACACCATTCCCGTTCACCATATTGGTAAAACCCTGACAAGGCGGACATCCAACAAGCACATCCAGCTTACCTTTAGTCAGGCCAAACTCCTTTAATAATTGTTTTGCAGGCAAAGTCAAAAGGTCAAGTTTTTTTGGGCTATGACCTATATTTCGGGCATAAGTTTCAGCGGCATCTTTGGCTATGTCAACAGCACCAACAATTTTGAAACCAGCACGTTTGAATCCCAATGCTGTCCCACCAGCACCAGAAAACAAATCCAATACAGTTAATGATTTCTTGGTTTTCATGTTTGAAGGCCATCTCAAAACGTATTGAATATCCACAAAGTATCACACTTAATTATGACACCCATGCGAAAATTTGTCCAGTTTTTGACCGGAAATGTGACATCGTTTTGATTTAACTGGTCACGGCGTCCAATAATAGAAGGGTGTTGGCGGCTTTGGCGCGTTTGAGTGCCTTCGCCAACGACTCGGCGTCCAAGCCTGCCCGTGCTTTCGTCACCGCCTCAATCACTTCAACCAAGTCAAAGCTAGGCGTCTTGCGGTTGCCTTCGGTGTACGAGCCGACGGTCAGCGCCTGTGCGAGGTCGCCCTTCGCCGCGAAATAGGCTGCCCACATCGTCAAAACCGCCAGTATCACGCGCTCGCTTTTCAGGCGGCGGGCGCTGTCAGACGCCCGAATCAGGCTGGCGTGGGCGGCGGGTAAATCGCCCAACCTGATTTGTGCATTCGCCAAAGCCCGCGCCGCAAGGGAAGTATACTCAATCCGCAGATTTTCGTTCCAATTATAGGACGGCACTTGCCTCGAATCGTCGCTGAAGTAGTCCAGTGCATCTTGCGCGAATTGACGCGCCCCCGCGAAATCGCCCGTGACATACGCCAAGCGCGACTGCCAGACTTTGTTAACCGAGCCAAGATTCGGTTCGCCATGTTCGGTGGTGGCCGCCACACCGTGTTCGATATGCGCTTTGGCTTGGTCATAATCTTTGGCGATGAAGGCCGCCAAACACAGACAGTTGTCGCTGGTGGCCTCGTGATACCAGCTTTTCATGGTCTGTGAGACCGCCCGCGCCGCGTTGAAATGATTTATAGCTCCTAGGTGGTCGCCGCTGAACGCCGCGCCCAACCCGCCCAGATAATTGTGCGCCCACTGCCAATCCAAAAATCCGCCATCTTGCGCGATTTTCAGACCTTCTGTGGCGCGTTCGCGCATCTTGGCGTATTCGCCGTCAGCGAGGTCAATTTGCCCGATAGAATATAAGCCCCACGCCACGGCATGGCGATTGCCCATCTCGCGGCGGATGCTCAGGCTCGATTCCATACAAGCGCGGGCGTCATCTAAGCGCCCCGTGCCAATGAGCATGAAGCCGAGGTTGTTGAGCGCGCTGGCGGCGGCGTTGACATTCCCCTGCTTGCGGGCGAGCGCCTCGGTTTCGCGCAAGACTTTTTCCGCCTCGGCGATATTATTCTGCATCCCCAAAACCGTGCCAAGACTGAGCAGCACCCACAGCCGCACGAGGTCGCCGCCAATTTTATCAGCCAGTTCCAACGCCTTATCAATGTGAAGGCGCGCCAATTTCAGGTCTACGCGCTCTCCACTCAGACGATACCAATAGCTGCGCGACAGGCTGATGCGGCACAACAACTGACCCAGTAAGTCGTTGTGGCGTTCGGAATCGGCCAACGCCTGTTCGACTATCGGGCGAATAGACGTCGGCTCACCAAAAATCAACGCATACGAGGCGATTGTTTCGGCGTAAAAGACTTTCTCGAACGGCGTCCACTGCTCATTCATCAGCGGCGTCATCTCGTCAAGCAGCGCTTTAGATTTGACAGGCACGCGGGCGGAGATCATCAACCGGCAGTGCGCGCCCAGCACCGTCCCCAGCGCGGCGTCGCGCTCCGGTGAAGCGGGCAAAGCGCGAATTGACGCCTCGGCTGCCTCGAACAGCACATCGGCTTGGTCGGATTGACCGCGCAGGTCGAAATAAATATCGAGGACTTTGGCCGCCCCGCGCAGCAACTGGGCTTGGCCGCGCTTGACCGCCCACATCCAGCCCGCCCGCACATTCTCAATATCTTTTCCGATTCGTTCGAGCAATTCCTGACTGTTACGCCCAAAAATCTCGCTGGAGCGTTCGGCCAGCGTGTTCATATAGTAGGTGCTGTGCGCGTCGCGGATGTTCTCTAAGTCGGTTGAGTTTTCCAGCTTTTCTTCAGCATACTGGCGCGAGAGTTCGTGAATCTCGTACATGCCCTCGTCCGGGGTGCGGCGCAGCAGTGATTTGTTGACCAGCGCCATCAGTTGACGCAAGCCCGCCCCGGTCACAAACTGCCCAGCTGCGCGGGAAAAATGCCCACGGAACACGGCGATTCGCGTGAAGGTGGCGCGTTCTTCCTCGCTCAATAAGTTCCAACTGTAATCAAACACGGCGCGCATACTGCGATGACGCCCCGGCGCATCGTGTGACTCGCTCTCTAAAAAGTCGAGGTTGCGGGTGATTTCATCCGAAATTTCAGATGGGGTGAGCATCTCGACCCACGCCGCCGCCAATTCAATGCCCAACGGCACGCCGCGCACCATCTGGCAAATTTTGACCACCGCGTCGAGGTCGGCGTCAGCCAATTCAAAACCGGGGCGCACCCGCCGCGCACTCTGCACGAACAATTGGAGCGCGTCGCCGATGTCGCCAGACTCGGCCAGCCCGTCCAGCGCAATCACCGTCTCGCCTTGCAGGTTCAACTTGGCGCGACTGGTGGCTAAGATTTTGACACGCGGCGCGACTTGCAAAATCTCGGTAAATAACGACACCCCATTTAGCAGGTGTTCACAGGTATCCATGATTAAGAGTAAGGGTTTTTCGCGCAGATAATCCAAAAGCTGGGTTTTGGGGTCTTGGCCGGGGCTGAAGCTCAAACCCACCGCGTCGGCGATGGTGTTCACCAGCGGATTAATGTCAACCAAACGCGCCAGTGAGATGAAAAATATCCCGCCAGCGAAATTTTGGACGCGGTTGGTACGGGTGGTGCGGACGCGAGTCGTGCTGGTATGGGTCGAAGCCTGTTTGACCGCTTGCATCCCGATCTCTACCGCCAGCCGTGTCTTGCCCATGCCGCCGGGGGCGAGCAGAGTGATGAGGCGGGCGCTGGGGTCGGCTAATAAGCGGGCGGCCTCAGCAAGTTGGTTCTCACGCCCGACAAATTTGGTGGTCTGTGCCGGGAGATTGTTGCGAATCACCGGCGTGCGCGGAGTCGGCTCTTGGAAGCGGGCGATTTCCTCGGTGCGAATGCGCGGCATGGGGGTCGTGCCGGTCTGCAAGCCTTCCATGATGGTCTCGAGTTCCGCCCCAATCAAGCGGACGGACGGGATACGCGCCGAGCGGTCTTTTTCCAACATACGATAGATGAGGTCGGCCAGCGCCACCGGCACATCGGGCCGAATCGCCTCAAGGTCGGGTAATTTGCTCCCCATAATGTTGAGCAGCAAGGCCGGCAATGTGTCACCCTTAAAGGGGTGTACGCCGGTCAACATCTCATACAACATCACGCCCAGCGCCCAGATGTCCGAGCGCGCATCGACGCTTTGGCCTTGTAACGCCTCCGGCGGCATATAATCCGGCGTGCCGACGGCGATGCCAACCGTGGTCATACGCTCTTTCGCGCCGACATAAGCCACGCCGAAGTCGGTCAGGCGCGGCGTGCCATCGGCGGCCATCAAGATATTGGCCGGTTTCAGGTCGCGATGCACGATTTTCAGGTAGTGGGCGCGGGTCAGCGCGTCGGCCAATTCAATGGCGATTCGGACGGTCTGCGCGACGGAGAGGCGGTCTTGCCGACGCAGCAATGAGCCGAGGTCTTGCCCCGGCACATATTCCATCACGATATAGTATTCGCCGTCTTTTTGTACGGTGTCATAGGCCTTGACGATATTGGGATGATTCAGTTCGCGCAGGGCTTCTGCCTCACGGGTGAATCGCTCGACCAAATCGGGCTGGACGTTCAAGACATCCCGCCGAAGTTGCTTAACTGCCACCATCTCACCGGTTTGGGTGTCACGGGCTTGGTAGACTATCCCCATCCCGCCTTCGCCAATCAGTGCGCCTACTTCATACCGTTCTAACAAGGTCAACGCCATCACACAACCTCAATTGGGCGGCCAAGGATAGCCGCTACCACATCCGCATACGTCAGGGTTTTACCGCGCTCAATCGCCGCCGTCAATTCCGGTTCAGTCAGCAGGTGGCGGATTTGCTCCAAAACCCAACTCGCACGCTTTCTGATGAAGAGTTGGGTGCTGGATACATTAAGCACGTATGAGATATATTCTACACCGGTTATCGGGTTGCCGTGTAATGCAATTGCCCACGCCGAGCCTACCACCGAGAGCATCCCCCAATCCGTCGTCTTTGCAATCACCGCATACTCCAATGCCTGCCGTAAGATGGGCAGTGCATCGCTCAGACGTTCACTACCAATGTACGAAAGTCCTAATACGCCCATGCCTTGCGCCAGCGCCCAGTAGACCTTATGTTCTTCGTGGTTCTGAATAGCCTTTTCCAATAGCGGAATAGCGATGTCAAAACGCCCAGCCTCGGCATTGATGATGCCGCTCAACATCGCGTAAGTATCACGCTGGAATAGGCCTGAGTCGTTAATGGAGTTGAAAATGTCGTTGGCCTGCTCAAGGTGTTGCAGCGCCTCGTCATACGCACCGCGATACATCGCATTGATCGAGAGGATTTGTTGGACATCGGCGATATCGGTCATATTGCCCAGCTTGCCCCGGATTTCAAACGCGGTATCTAGGTGTTGCTGCGCGTCCTCGAACTTGCCCAGTGCGTTCTCTGCAATGCTGCACAGCACCAGTGCATCGGCAGCGCCTTTGGGGTTGCCCAACTCAGTGAACAATTCATACGCCTTCTGGTGGAAGTCTATCGCCTCGTGATATTTGCCGTACCAGTAGACCGTACCGCCCAGCCGGTTGAGCGCTTCGCCCACCCCGCGCCGGTCTCCGATTTCCTTATATAGCGCCAGTGCGCGGCGGAAAAAGGTTTCTGCCGCTGGGAAGTGCGAGGCCGAGTGTTCAATCAGGCCGAGGTTGACCAGCGATACCGCTTGCCAGCGCAAATTCTTGACCTCAACGAACAAGTCTAACGCCTTCTGAATCAGCGGACGGGCTTCGTCATCACGCCCCCCGGCGTGTAGTACCTCACCGAGATTGTTGTACTGGTAGGACACCACATAAGGTGACTGGGATTTTTCGGCGTCCACAATCAGCTTACGGTAGAGTTTTTCGCTATTGCTATATTCGCCCTGTAGGAACATGACGTAAGCCAGCGTCGCCTCCCCACGGCTGATAAGCCCCGACGCATACTTTTCTTTGCTGTCCGCAATCGCCTTGACCGATTTCTCAAGGTGGGTGCGGGCATCCTCATAACGCCCTTGATTCATGGCGATATAGGCGAGGACGCTATGCGCCTTGCCCATGTCCATTTTGAGGTCTAACGGGGTGAATACCTCTAAGGCGTCTTCGGCGTCGTGCGTGGCGTGGGCATAATCACCGAGCATGATCTCCATCTGCGCTGCATAGACCCGCGCCCGCGCAATCAGCACCGGGTCAGGCGTGGGCAATTGAGCCATCGCAGCCGCGATTTCATGAAAAACCTCAGAGCCTTCTTGTGCCAACCCTTTGGCCTCAAAGAACATGACCACAATCCCCATCGACTGCCCCAGCATCTCCAGCCGGTCACACTCGATAGCATACGTCCATGTCGCACGGATATTGTCGCGCTCGGCCTCGATTTCGCCCAAAACTTTGAGTTCTTGACCGGGGTTCATATACACATCGCCGCGCTTGATCAAAAACGCGGTATAAAACTCGGCGTGCGCGCTGATGGCCGCGTCATAAGTATCGAGGTCAATAGCCAATTTCTCGGCGGCATACTGGCACACCAATTCGTGTAATTCATAGCGCCCGCTATCTGGGTTGCGGCGCAGTAGCGACTTGTTTTGCAGTGTGGTCAACGCCCGCAGAGTCGCCCCCGTGACGGCTTGCGCCGCGTCGCGGGTGAATCCGCCTTTGAACACGGCCAGCTTGACGAATATCTGACGCTCGGCTTCGCCCAACAACGCCCACGAATAATCGAACACGGCGCGCATACTGCGATGGCGAGCCGGCAGGTCGCGCAGTTCGCTCTCCAAGAAGTCGAGGCTACGGGTGATTTCATCCGCGATTTCGACCACCGATAGCGAATCCGTCCACGACGCCGCCAGCATCACGCCCAGCGGCAGGCCGTCCACGCTGCGGCAAATCCGCGCCACATGCTTGAGGTCGGAGTCAGACAGTTCAAATCCCGGCGATGACCGCCGCGCCGTCTCTACGAACAATTGCACGGCGCTGTAGTTCAGCGCATCTGCCGCGTGTACGGCATCTGGGAATTCTAGGCCGCCTAGCGCGACAATCGTCTCGCCCGTTAAGTTGAGGCGTTCGCGGCTGGTCGTCATGACCTTCAGGCGTGGGGCGGCGGTCAACAGGTCGCTGACGAATCCCGCGCCGGACAAGAATTGCTCAAAATTATCAAAAATCAACAGCATCGACTTTTCGCGCAGATAATCCGAGACCTGTTGGGCGGGGCTGCGCCCGTCGGTTTGCATCGCATAGCCGATGGCGTCAGCCACCGCGTTCGGGATGGTATCACTGTTGGGCAGCGAGGCCAATGCGACGAAATATGTGCCGTCAAAAGCGTGCATCAAGATTTCGGCGGCGTGGACGGCGAGGCGGGTTTTACCCATCCCACCCTGACCCAATAGCGTGACGAGGCGGGTATCGTGCCGCCCCAACAGCTGCAAAATCTCGCTGACTTCTGGTTCACGCCCGACAAAGGTTGTTGTGCGGGCGGGGAGGTTGTGCTTGGGCGCAGACGTGGCCGGCGTCGGCGTCTCGAAGCGCGATTCATCTAGTGTCGGAATCCTGATGGGGGTGGTCACGGTGGTGCGGCGGACATCGTGCCGCCCGCGCATAATCGCTTCGAGTTCCGCACCAACCAAGCGGACGGATGAGATGCGCGTGGTACGGTCTTTTTGCAACATCCGGCCAATCAAGTCAACCAGCGCCACCGGGATTTCAGGCCGTGCGACCTCTAGGTCTGGGACGGGTTGAGTCAGCACATTGACCAGAGTCGCGGTCAAGACATCGCCACGGAACGGGTGATGGCCGGTCAACATCTCATATAGCATCACGCCTAGCGACCAAATATCGGTGCGCTCGTCAATTTCCTCACCATTGACCGATTCGGGAGCCATATAATCTGGCGTCCCCATTGACAAGCCCACGCCGGTCATATCGCCCGCGCCGCCGATGTGCGCCACGCCGAAATCGGTCAGCTTGGGGACGCCATCTTCGCCCATCAAGACGTTAGCTGGCTTGATGTCGCGGTGGACGATGTTCAGATAATGGGCGCGAGTCAGCGCGTCGGACAATTCAATGCCGATTTGCAGCGTGCGCTCAATCGACAAGCGTCCACGCGCCTTGAGCATATCGCCGAGGTCGCCGCCGCCGACATATTCCAAGATGATGTAATGGTCGTTGCCTTGTTCCACCGTCGCCAAGACCTTGACGATGTTGGGGTGGTTCAGACGGCGCAGCGCGTCGCCCTCACGCTCGAATCGTTCTAATAGCTGTGGGTCGTGTAAGACCGCCTCTGGCTTGAGGCGTTTGGCGGCCACCCACTCACCGGTTTCGGTATCGCGTGCCTTAAAAACCGTCCCCATCCCGCCTTGCCCGATGGTTGCGTCTAGTTCGTAGCGTTTGGCTAAGCGTATCGTCATCTGACTGGTACTCCATAACTCACTGCATGTGAGATTGTTTGTTTGAAGGGGAGTGGTGATGTAGAATCTTCATTGATTCTAGACGATTTCATCTCTCAGAAAAATACACTGCAACCCATTAGAGTTGTGTATATATTTGCGTAGGGTTGGGATAGTCCCCAGTCTTACGGTGTCCGTCTTTTTACTATACGCGCCTCGCGCTGCAAAATGCTCACCGATTCAGGGGATGTTAATACTTGGAAAACCCCCACATTTTTGACGACTGGGGTGCAACATGTGGGGGTGTGAGCCGTATAATCAAAATCTGAGAATGTCATGATATTTTAACCGACGGGTCTGCCTGATGCCACAATCGACGATTCCTAAACGCGACACCAGTATTGTCCTCAATCCACGCTTGAGAGTGCCATTCCGTATTGTGTGGGTCGCGATTGCGGTGCTGTCCTTCTTCCTTACCGTAATTTCCATCCCCGCCTATCTCCAAGATTGTGGCTGTCCGGTCAACGTCGTCGCTGGATGGGAGTCGATGGGCATTGCACAGCCAGCGCGTGATGTGTTGACCATCACCAACACCCTGACGTTTATCGCGACCCTATCGGTGTCTTTTTTGATTTTCTGGCGTCGGCCCGATGACCTCATGGCGATTGTCGTATCGCTGGCTTTCTTGTTTGTGGCGGGTAGCTCGTTTTCCAGCCCAAGCACCTCGACAGAGGTGTGGTATCACGCCTTACGGAACACCTTTCTGACGATGACACTCGTCATGCTGCTGTTATTCTTCTACTGGTTTCCAGAAGGTAAGTTCCTCAACCGTTGGCAACGCATCCTGTATTTAACGCTGATCCCGTTTTTTATGGTTCTGGTCAATATCTCCACCTCTCCCTTTTTAGAGATTAGCAATATTTTACTGACCATCCTCATGGTAGGTGCGTTGTCGGCCGGCATCTCTCGTTACCGGAATGGCTCGCCCTTACAACGCCAACAGATGAAATGGATTCTATTCGCGTTTGGGTTGGTAATACTCACTGCAATCATTAGCGCAATCGCGTTTACCATAGTGGGCGACCAAAACGGGCAATCGCTGGTCGCGCTCTCATTCCATCTCGTGAGCCTCGTGCTGATTTTTGTCTTAGCGGCGGCGGTTGGGGTCGCCATCTTGCGCTATCGCCTGTGGGACATCGACCTGACCATCAATCGTTCGCTGGTCGGCGTGAGCGTGACGGCGGTCTTGGGGATCGTGTTCCTCGGTATCCTACTGCTCACCCAGTCGCTTTTGGGCGAACAGCAAAGCCCTATCCCGATGCTATTGGCCGCCGTCGCGGTGGGTGCGTTATTCAATCCCAGCCGGAAACTTATCCGCAGCCTGATTGACCGCCGATTATATGGTTTCCGCTTCGACCTCAATCAATTGGTGGCAAAAGCCAAGCCAGAAGTCAAACGCCACGGGGCATATACCGGGCGCGTCTTGGGCGGCTATGAGTTGTTGGATGTGATAGGCAAAGGCGGCATGGGCGAGGTCTATAAAGCCTATGCCGACGGGCGCACCGTCGCGGTCAAAATATTGCCGTCAGAATTTGGTGTGACTCATGAATACCTCGCCCGATTTGAACGCGAAAGTCATGTGATGGGGTTGCTTGACCACCCGCATATCGTCAAATTATACGCGGCGGGCGAGGTGGACGGGCTGCATTATATGGTGATGGAATTTATCGACGGCGAAGAATTGGCAACCGTCATCCGGCGTCAGACGCACCTCTCGCTTGACTCGACCCGTGAGATTTTCGATGGATTATGCGCGGCCCTGAGTGACCTACACAGCCGGGGCTTAGTGCATCGCGATCTCAAACCGTCGAATATCATGCTACGCCTCGCCGACGATAACGAGACCTACGAGGCCGTTTTGATGGATTTTGGGATCGCCAAATTGGGCGAAAACATCACCAATCTGACCGGCACAGGCGCGATTGGGACGATAGATTATATGGCTCCTGAGCAGATTATGGCCGCACGCGAGGTCGATCATCGGGCAGACATTTATGCCTTGGGGGTGATTTTATATGAGGCGCTGACGGGTGAGCGCCCGTTCATAGGCGGCCCCGGCCAAATCCTATTCGCGCATTTGCAACATCCCGCGCCAGACCCGTGCGACATCATGCCCGACCTGCCGCGCTCATTGGGCAAGGCTGTGATGAAGGCGCTCGCCAAAACCCCAGAAGCCCGTTTCCAGTCGGCGCAAGACTTTTTCGCGTCGATGCAGGTTTCATAAGGCGCGGACGGGCTTATCCCGCCTGCCGGTATACGCATACCCCATGCGTCACGGGCTGACATCCAACGCCCTCGCGCCGCCTTATATACGCCCCCAAAAACCCTGATATAGTGTGCTTATCGCGTGATTTGCGCGGCCTTTTATCACACGTTAGAGGGAAAACCATGAACTTTC
>DAOTTP010000136.1:0-39965 GCA_034437835.1 Anaerolineae bacterium
CATCCTGTGACGCGATTTTGAATACACATCATCAGAAATTTTGTAGGGGCGACGCTTGCGCGCCCGCCGTGAATAAACGATAAATCAGGTCTAATGTCGAATATTCAAACGGCCTCTAAAACAAAAAATCCTGAGTAGGTCTAACCCTACTCAGGACTCATCACTCAGGACTTGCGTTTAGCCCTTGACCGCGCCAGAGGCGAGGCCGCCGACGATTTGGCGCTGCAAGACCAAGTACACGCCTACCACGGGGATGCTACAAACCAGCGCCCCAGCTGCGAACTTGCCCCAGTCTCGGTTGAAGTCCGCATTGACGAACTCAAACAACCCGACCATCAGCGTCCAATTCTGTTTGTCCTCAATCAAGAGGCCAGCCAGCACGAATTCGTTAAACGTGCCGATGAACGCCAGCACCGCGACCACCGCCAGCACAGGTCGAACCAACGGCAGAATCAACGACCAGAAGATTTGCCAGTCGGTTGCGCCGTCTACGCGGGCGGATTCGTCGATCTCACGCGGGATATTGTCGAAATACCCCTTCATGAGCAGGGTATTTGCGCCCATCGCGCCGCCTAGGTAGACCAGAATCAAGCCGCCTAGACTGTTCAAGCCGAGCAGTTCCATCCAGCTAAAGTCAAAGAAGTTGATGGTATTGGGCGCGAGGTTGAACGCCCGCTCAATGATTACGTCAAGGGCGGGCAGGAATGGCAGATGGAGCGCGACCAAATCCGGCACGTTCTTGATGTTGAGCAGGATGAGATACAGCGCGACCAGCGCCAACACGTTCGGGAATACGTTGATGAGCAAGATGCTCTGGAGCAGCGAACGCCGCCCACGGAAGCGGAAACGGCTGAACGAATACGCCGCCATCGCGCCCATGAAGACGGTTAGCACCGTGGTGGTGGTCGCCACGACCAACGAATTGCGAATCCAGTTCCAGAACGGAAACAACTCCAACTCATCAATCAGCAGGGCGCGAAAATTCGAGAACAACTCGGTAATGCTATCAACCTTCGGGATTAGGCTGCGGCTGTTGGCGAGCGTACCCGCCGGGTTGAAGGCCGAAGCCACGATGAATACCACTGGGAACAGCGCAAAAGCGATGGCGAAAGCCACTATAATCCAGCGCAGGATTAACCCTACCCGCGCCTCGGATTTGTTTTGAACCATCCCAGAGGACTCGACCCATTTCACTTTGCTAGACATTTTCGCCCACCTCTTCAAAGCGCCGGTTCAGTCGGAACTGAAGGACGGTCAGCGACGCCACAATCAAGAAAATCACGATAGTGATGGCCGACGCATAGCCGTAGTCCGCGCCTCGATTGCCGAACGCCGATTTGTAGACATACGAAATTAAGATGTCGGTATGTCCGGCTGGCACAGGCGACCCGGGAATGACCGGAGCGCCGTCTGTCAGCGTGCGAATCAGCAAGTAATTGTTGAAGTTGAAGGTGAATGACGCCACCAGAAGCGGCCCAATCGAGGCCAGCAACAACGGGAGCGTAATCTGCCAGAACCGCTGAAACGGCTTCGCGCCGTCCACCGCCGCCGCCTCATAAACTTCCGAGGGGATGCCTTGCAGTGCGCCCTGACAAATCAACATCATGTAGGGGTAGCCCAACCACAAGTTGACCAGCACAATCGAGAATTTCGCCCACCACGGGTTGAGCAAAAACTGGATGCGATCCCCCGTGAGCATTTCGGACAAGTCGGTCACAACACCGAGGTTGAGGTTGAGCATACCGCGCCAAACCACCACGCTAATCACGCCGGGGATGGCATACGGGATGATGAGGATGCCGCGAATCAAGGCGCGTCCCGGCATACGCGGGTCATTCAAGACCAACGCCATGCCTAGCCCAACGATGAAGGTTGTCACAACAGACAGGAACGAAAAGACGATTGTCCAGACAAAAATATCGATCAATGGGCCGCGCAACGTCGGGTCATTGACCAAGCGCATAAAATTGGTCAAGCCGATGTTCACGCGATAGCCGGGGGCAAGCACATCGTTCTGACTGGCGATATTGCGGAAGTCGCCGGTCACATCATCCGCCCGGTAGACCGCACCGGTTGTTTTATCGGTGATGGTGTCAGCGGCCTCATCATAGATATAGCGTGCTTCTGGCGCACCGGCGGCACGAGTCGCACCGTTGCGGGTCGCAGCCACCGAATCGGTTTCTGTACCGAACCCGTCAAGGCTATAAAAAGCGTTCAGTTCACGCGGCGGACGCCCTTCACCGGGGATGCCAGACGGCGAAAGCAAAGTGAAGCCTTCATAGCTGGCGGGGGGTTCGGCAGGCGCTTCCGTCACCGGAGTCACGCTACCTTGCGTCACGAACACGGTCTCTACCCCGCTACCATCGGGCAGATCGCGGGTCAACCATAACGCATAAACGCCTTCGTCATTTTGATAACCAAAGAACTTGTAATCAGTCACTTCGGCGGTCTGGATAGTTCCACCGACACGGATAATCTGCTGAACTGTTTGGGATTTAGGGAATAGGTTTCCGTCGCCATAGTTGGTAAAGGCTGTGCCAATCGTCGAGATGACGGGGAAAACCACGAGCAGGATTAAAAAAACGAACCCCGCCGTCATCCAGCGCAGAGGGTACAGGTTGGGAAAGAAAGAGACGACATTAACCCCAATCGTGACAACGGCCAATGTCAACGCCAAACCATACTCTTCACCACGAAAAAAAGAGTACAGCAAAATCAAGGCGAAGGCATTAAATACCATCAGACCAATAAGTCTTAAAACAGTGGTCAGGGTACTTTCTTTAAGATCATCTGAGGCTGGGGCCCCTTGCGGGACCCCAGTTGCGTTGGCGGCTGCCATTGCGTTTATTACTTAACTGTCGTCGTGACGAGGTGGGTCGCGTCGTCATAGACGAACGTGACTTCGCTGTCAGCGGCCAATTCGAGGACGAGGTTAGCGCCGTCCTTAGCACCTTCCGCGCCGTAGTTCTCGGCCCAAGCGAGGTTGATGGCGACCTTATATTCATAGCTGCCCGCCGGGATGGCGAACGTGCCAGCATAAGTACCGTCTTCTTGCAGGGTCAATTCGGTGGTACGGCAAGCCGGATCCCAGTCGCCCGCGCAACCGACGGCTGCTTGGAACGCGCCGGGGAGGACGACGATGCGCTCGGTGCTGCTCATCAAACCGATGGCGGTATCAACCTGTGTCACGGCATCGTTCATCGCGGCAATGGGGTCGCCGCCGGTGCTGATCGAGCTGAGGGCGGCGTCAGACGCGCCCCAGACAGCGGCCATTTCCGGGATGGCGGGCATCGGGATAGCGGTCACGCCAGCAGCATTGTACGCGGCGATGTTGGGGTCGGCGCTGGTATCAACGCTGACGAAGGCGGGCGGACGACCACCCTGATCGAACACCGCTTGCATGAATTCGGTGGTTGCAACGAAGTCATACAGGAAGGTCTCGGCGTCAACAACTTTGTCGCTGAAGGCGCTGATGACGAAGCCTTGACCACCGGCGAACGGGGCGCCGACTTCCATGCCACCCTCTGCACCCGGCAACGGGTCGATGCTGTAGTTGATGCCGGTTTCAGCGATACGGGTGCTGAACCACGGGCCGGTGACGAACATGGCGAGGTCGCCGCTGGCGAACTTCTCGAACACAACGTCGTCGTTGACATCAGGAACCATCAAGCCGTCAACATACAGGCCGGACAGGTATTGAGCAGCGGCCAGACCGCCCTCGCTCGCCAAACCAACGTCAGCCAAGTTGAAGCTGCCATCTTCGTTCAGACCGAAGATGTAGCCGCCGAAAGCCGAGGTGATCGGGAAATTATGGTAGGTGTTGGCGCTCTGCACGAGGAAACCGAACTCAGCAGAACCGTCGGCCTTCAGTTGTTCGCTGATGGCGCGGACTTCTTGCCAAGTCTTGGGGGCTTCCGGCACGAGGTCAACGTTGCGGATGAGGGCGATGTTCTCTTGGGCATACGGGATGCCCCAGACCTGACCTTGATAGGTGAACAGGTTCAACGACGAATCGGTGAACTCGCCATCGAGGTAATCCGGCAGTTGGAGCGGGAGGATCGCGCCGTTGGCGACGAATTGACCCACCGAGTCATGCGCGGTGACCAAGATGTCCGGACCTTCGCCTGCCGGACCAGCGACCAGCAGTTGGTCGCGGGCGTCGCCGAGGCCATATTGTTGAACTTCAACGGGAATACCAAATTCGGCCTCAAACTGAGCGCCCAATTCGGTCAAAAGAGGGGCGCGCTCACCGTCAGCCCAAATAACCAACGGGTCGGCCTGCGCGACAACGTTCAGACCCAAAACGGCCATCATCGCTGCCAACATCAATCCCAATACAAACTTATTGCGAAGCATACCTTAAACGTTCCTTTCCCCGCGTTTGTCCATGTTTAGGACATCCGCAATTAAAACGAGATACCACGATTTTCTGTGGTGAGGTTGATTATAGCCAACTAGGGAAGCTAGGTAAAAACGATTAGAGGGGTTTTCCCCTCTAATCATTGGATAGACTGCACAAACTTGGATGAGAAAGAACTAACGTTTCAATAACCTCCGCCCCGCCTCAACATCTGCCTTTATCTGGGCGACCAGCGCGGTTATCCCCTCAAACTTCTGTTCACCACGTAACCGAAAGTCAAAACTCAAGTTCAGCACTTTTCCATAAAGATTGCCGTCAAAATCCAGCAGATGCGCCTCTACCGCCATGCGCTGACTATCAAAGGTCGGGCGCACCCCGATATTCGTGACCGCTGGGTGACGCGCCCCGTCTATCGTCGCCCAGCCCGCATACACCCCATACGCCGGAAGCACTTGCTCATCCCACACAGCGAGGTTAGCGGTTGGGAAGCCGATTGTCCGCCCGCGCTGGTCGCCCCTAACCACTTCCGCGTCGATGGAAAACGGACGCCCTAGCAGCCCCGCGACCTGCTCGACCTTGCCCTCTTGCAACAGACCGCGAATAGAGGTACTGCTAATCACATGCTGGTCAGCATCGGCCACCAACTCGACGGCGTGGACGGTATAGCCTTTGCTCTCACCTAACCGGCTGAGAAAGGCGACATCGCCCTCGCGCTCATATCCCAGCGCGAAATGCTGCCCAACCCATAACTCGGTCATTTTCAAGCGGTCACACAATTGGGAGACATAATCCTGTGCGCTGGTGTGGCGGAACGTCTCATCAAAGGTCTGGGTGATGACCGTATCGACCCCCAGTAGATGCAGTGCTTCGGCACGTTGTTCGGGGGTGGTCAGGTAATAGCGCCCGGTCAGGCCGCGCAATACGATGTCCGGGTGTGGAAAGAACGTCAGCACAACGGTCAATCGGCCGGACGCCTTCGCACGCTCTACCAGCGCCCGAATCAATTGCTGATGCCCAAGATGTACGCCGTCGAACACGCCAATCGTGACCAACGACGCCTGCTCAAGTTGGACATCGTTCAATGAGGTGACATGCGCCATAAGGGAATCCTAAGTGATGCGTGATGAGTAAACTCAGATAATTCTACGGTCAAATATCCATCTGGGAAACGGAAAACAATACGGCTAATGTGAAATGATTGAATATATCGCCAAATACGTCGCCGAGGGTTAAAACCCCCGTCTAATGCACTGCAAAACCCACTAAAGTGGGTTGCTTGGTTCATGAGTCGGGAAAAAAGAGTCCCTTTAGTGGACTTTGTTTTTCCCTTAGACCGGCACTTTAGTGCTGGGCGGCGGATGAGTCTGGACATTATCTATCGAGGCGCTTTCATTTCACATTAGGCGTACAATATAAAAAACGGACACGGCAATGCCGTGTCCCTATGATTCATCGCCATGAAAGACCTTTTTGGGATGCCAGCGCCCGCCCTCGGCGCGTAGCACCGCCCGTAAGACATCATCCGGCGCAGATAAACCCAGCCCCAATGTCTCATCAGGGACGGGAGTCACATCGGCAGGCATATCAATCGCCCGACCTTGCAACACGTCATCTAATGCCGCGCCGTCTAACGGGATGACCGGCCAATTATGCCCCAACCCGTCGCGCAGATTAACCAACACGCCCGACCAATCCACTAACGCGGCCAGTGCATCCAGCGTCACCGAATCGGACAGCCGAAACGCGCCGCTACGGGTGCGAGACAAGCCGGTCAGATGTGCGCCGACGCCCAATACCTCACCGAGGTCATGCGCGAGGCTGCGGATATACGTCCCAGACCCGCAAGTGATTTCCAACACGGCTTGGGGTTTGTCCGGCGTATGGCCGTCCCAGTTATCCAGTTCAATCCGCCGAATCGTGACCGGGCGCGGCTCGCGCTCTATCGTCACGCCTGCCCGTGCCAAGTCATACAGTTTTTTGCCGTCTTTTTTGATAGCGCTATGCATCGGCGGAATCTGAGTGATGTCCCCGATGAACGGCGATAGCGCGGCGCGGAGTGCCTCTTGTGTCAGGTGTGAGGCATCTACCGTCGCCACGGTTTCGCCTTCCGCGTCATAGGTGTCAGTTTCGACGCCGAATTGGACGACGGCGCGATAGGTTTTCTCGTGACCCATGACGTACTCGCTCAAGCGTGAGGCCGCCCCGACGCACACGACCAAGACGCCCGTCGCCAACGGGTCAAGCGTCCCCGCGTGGCCGACTTTGAGGTTTTTCAGCCCGCGTGATTTCAACATCCAGCGCACTTTGTTGACGACATCGTGGCTCGTGATGCCTTTCGGCTTGTCGATATTCAGGAATCCCTGCATCAGCGCACGACCAACTGACCGTTTTTGACGGCCTCTTTCAGCAAAGGGATGACTTTTGCCACAGCATCGGTCAACGACATCAGCGTCAGAGTCGCGCCGCTGGCTTGTTTATGCCCGCCGCCGCCCAATACCAGCGCCACGCTCCCGACATCATAGCCAAGTTTAGATCGCAGACTCAGGCGAATATCACCCTCGCGTTCTTGCTTGAATGTGACGGCAATCCGCGCTTCATCAATCTTGGCGAGGAATTCTGATAGGTTGAGTTCAACGCCGGGGTCAACATGGTTGTCTTCAAACGCCGAATACGGGATTTCCGTCCAGATAACGCCATCTTCCAGCTTGAGCGTCTCAAACGCCGCCCGCCAGATGAGCAAACTCTTGAAGCTGCGTGTATCTAGCGTCCGCGCCGTGATTTCGGTCAGCGATGCGCCAGTCGCCATCAGTTCCTGCGCGATTTGCAACGTGCGCGGCGTCACATTAGACGTGCGGAATCCCAGCGTATCCGTCACCATGCCAGTCAGTAGCGCCTGCGCCGCCTCGATTTGGATAGGGCGCTGCAACCCTTGAGTCACCCAATCAAAAGCCACCTCTGCGGCAGAGACGGCTGTCGGGATGACCAATTGATGGTCGCCGAACAGGGTATTGGTGATGTGATGATCAAGATTGATGACGACTCGGCTGTGAGCGCGGGCATACACCCCGCAACTGCCGGTACGGGCTTCATCGCTGGAGTCGACGCTGATACAGACATCCCACTCCCCCGCCGTGAGGTGCGGGTGGACTGTTTCGCTGTCGGGGATGTAGCGCAAGTAGGCGGGGACGCCACCATCAACGGCAGCGTCCACTTCTTTACCCATCGCCCATAGGACATGCGTCAAGCCCAGCATCGTGCCAATCGCATCGCCATCGGGAGACATGTGCGTCACGATGACGATGCGGGTAGCCTCAGCAACGACGCGGGAGGCCTCAGTCCAAATCGGAGTCGTCGTCATCAGTGGCCTCATCCTCTGGCGGCGCGGGCGGGATGACCAACCCGTTGAACAAGGTGTTGACGCGCTCGGCACGCTCCAATCCCTCATCCCAACGGAACAACAACTGAGGCGCATTCCGCAATTGAATCCGCTTGGCGACTTCGCGCCGCAAATAGCCGTTGGCACTCTTGAGCGCCTTCAGGATGTCGTCGCGCCGTTCTTCAGCGCCCAGCGCATTGACCAACACCGTCGCAAACATCAATTCGGGGTCAAGCCTGACGCTGGTCACGGTCACGCCCTCAAGACGCGGATCGTTCACATCGCGCATCAAGAGGACGCTCAGGATGTCGCGGACTCGTTCGCTCATCCGGTCTTGCTTGATTGACATGGCCTTAGTTCACCCGTTCCATCACGAAGAACTCGATCAAGTCGCCGACCTCGAACTCGTTAAATTCAGTCAGGCTGATACCGCACTCGAAGCCGGTACGCACTTCGCGCACGTCGTCTTGGAAGCGCTTGAGCGATGAGATGGTCGATTCCGCCATCAACACCTTGTTACCACGACGGACACGCGCCTTAGCGTTGCGCCGCGCTTCACCATCACGGATATAGCTGCCCGCAATCGCCCCGACCTTGCCGACCTTAAAGACCTGACGGACTTCGGCCATGCCGATGGTCTTAGGCGCGTACACCGGGTCAAGCATACCCTTGAGCGCCAGTTCGATGTCCTCGAACAGTTTGTAGATGATGTTGTAATTGCGGACTTCGACGTTGAGCGCCTCGGCAGTACGCCGTGCCGCGCCATCGGTATCGACGTTGAACGCGATCACGACGCCCTTCGACGCGCCGGCCAGCATCACGTCATTCTCGCCGACGTTGCCGACTTCGGCGCTGAGGATACGTAGCCGGACGCCGTCCGGGTTGCCCTTGCCGATTTCGTTGAGCGAATCGGTGATGGGTTGGAGCGACCCTTGCACGTCAACTTTGATAATCAGGTTGAGGTCTTTGGCCTCGCCCTCAGCGACTTGACGGAACACGTCTTCAAGCGTGATGGTGGCCTTGATTCCGGATGCCTTCTTAGCGCTGGCGATATCTTGCCGTTCTTCGACAATCTGACGGGCGATTTTCTCGTTTTTGACCTGTTCAAAGGTCTGACCCGGCAGTGGCGGCTGGTTCAAGCCCAACACCTGCACCGGCAACGAGGCCGGCGCGACATCGACTTGATTGCCGGCGGCGTCGAACATAGCCTTGACGCGCCCATAGGCATCGCCAGCCATAATCACATCGCCGCGATTAAGCGTGCCGTTCAGCACCAAGACCGTCGCCAATGTGCCACGATTCTTATCAACGCGACTTTCCAACACTGCCCCGCTGGCGTCGGCCTTCGGATTGGCGAGGATTTGAGTCGCATCTGCGGTGAGCAAGATAGCCTCTAACAGGTCGTCAAGACCTTCACCCTTGGGCGCGTTGAGCGGAATCATCATCGTGTCGCCGCCCCAGTCGTCCGGCTTCAAACCGGCTTCGTCTAGCATCTGCTTGACGCGCTCGATGTTGGCGTTGCGCTTATCCACTTTGGTGATAGCGACGACCACGGGGACATTGGCGGCGCGGGCGTGTGAGAGCGCCTCACGGGTGGTCTGCATCACACCGTCGTCAGCGGCCACGACCAAAATGGCGATGTCCGCACCTTGAGCGCCGCGTGCGCGCATCTGGGTGAAGGCTTCGTGACCGGGGGTGTCTAGGAAGGTGATGAGCTTGTCGCCGTGCTTGACCTGATACGCGCCGATGTGCTGGGTGATGCCACCCGCTTCACCTTCGGCCACGCGAGTCTTGCGGATATTGTCTAGCAACGTGGTTTTGCCGTGGTCAACGTGGCCGAGGATGGTCACGACGGGCGGACGCCGGATGAGGTTTTCGCTGCGCTCGTCTTTAATCAGCTTACCGGCGATTTGCGTGCTGTTTTCGACGCGGGTACGCTCGGCCTCAGCACTGGCGATGGCCGTTGAGGATTGCGCCTCAAAGCCCATTTCTGCAATGATGATGGATGCGGTATCAAAGTCGATGGGTTGATTGATCGTGACCATCACGCCGTTGGCGATCAGGCGTTTCATCACCTCAATCGGGCTGGCTTTAATCAAACCAGCGAGGTCACGGACGGTGATGTAATCGGGGACGAGGATCGTCGCTTGCTTTTCTTGCGCCATATAAGGAATTGCCTCCTGCAAGGCCGAGCCGCACAGGAAGCCCCTATGGCCGCGTGCGCTAGACCTTCGTTAAACGTGTATTCATCAGCCGATGCCCGCCCAACGGGTATGTATGGGCGTTCATGAAGTCGGCGCTACCATGCGAAGCCGCGTGCGTGCCTCGGGGTCGAGGGTCGTCCGCAGCGCCTTCTCTAACATACCGGTTGTTAGAGCTTTGTCCCAACACACGGGGTTATCACAAATGTATGCACCACGTCCGCTGCGCTTCCCAGTGGGGTCAACTTCGACCCCGCCCTCGGCGAGTTTCACCAAGCGCGTCAGGGCGCGTTTAGCGTCTTTGGTGCGGCAAATCGCGCACATCCGTTGGGGGATATGTTTGATGGGCTTTTGGCTGCTCATACCGGCGTGCCTCATGGGGTCTTCCCTTACCTATACAATAAGGGCGTCCCAATCTTGAATGGACTCCAATAGATTCTGACGTGTTCAACACGTCATCCATTACTAGCATCAGTCGGCCAAAAATCAGACCGACTGATGACGTGTCCCTATTCTACTCGAATTCGTCCGACCAATCGCCGGTACGTTTATGCTGGCGCTTGACGACCATCTCGCCACGGTCTTCGTCGTAGAGGATGGTGCGGCCTTTTTTCTTCTTCTTAGCGCCGCCTTTGGTCTTGTCCAGCGCGTCAACATCGCCGTCTTCAACCTCAACTTCAGTATCGGCCACGACTTCAACGCGCTGTTCCTTGCGGCGACGGCGCTCTTCCGGAGTCTCATCAGGGAAGGCCGAATCCGGCGCGATCCGGGGCGGCGCACTCACCACAAAGTCGGCAGGTACAGCTACTTCGTTGGCGGCGTTGGTCGAGGGCTTGGTGCTGACCACTACGGTATCTTCAGCGATTTCCGGCTCTTCCATCACGGCCACATCCAGCGCGTCTTGTAGCGCTTCAACCGCGCCTTCGCCTTGATTATGCAGCAGGCGATGGATGCGCTTCTCGTCAATCAGGAAGCGCAGCAGGATTTCACCGATGTTTTCCAGCGGTTGGAGCGCTTCGATCAGGTTATCGGGCAGATTCAAGCGACTGACTGGGATTTTGAAGGCGTGCTGCGGCAAGGTGGCACGCAACGCGGCGATTTCGGCCATGCGTGCTTGACGCGCCTGAACTCGCTGTTGCAGCAGGAAGGCCTCAACGACTTCAGCAAATTTGCCGAGTGTGGTGAATTCTTCGGGCTGGACGGTCAGACCAGCGTTCTTCTTGTCCATAATACGGACGGATTCGGCCAGCAGTTGGGCGTGCTTCTGCATCAACGGCTGCATTTCCGGCGAATCAATTTTTTCCAATGCGCCAGAGACGGCTTCGCTCACCGCCTTGATGTCGATGCGCCAGTGCGTTAACTTGGCGGCGAGGCGTGCATTTTGACCTTCGCGGCCAATCGCCTGAGACAAATTCTCATCCGGCACAAGCACCACTGCCGTGCGGCCATTGTCTGGGTCGTCATCCAGATAAACAGCTTTCGCGTTGGCGGGGTTGAGCGCCTTCTTGATGAATTCTTCGTGGTTGTTCGACCATTCGATCACGTCAATTTTCTCATTGTGAAGTTCTCTCACAATGCTTTGGATGCGACCACCCTTTTGACCGACGCACGCGCCTACCGGATCGATGTTGTCCATCAAGGCGATGACGGCGATTTTGCTACGGCCACCCGCTTCACGAGCGATATTCTTGATTTCGACCTGACCGTTATAGATTTCCGGCACTTCGTTTTCAAGCAACCGCTTGAGCATATTGCGATGGGCGCGACTGACCACGATTTCCGGGCTTTTGGTGCTGCGCTTCACTTCGACGATATACACGCGCACTTTCGCGCCGGGGACGAGGCGCTCGCCGGGGATTTGGTCTTGCTTCCGCATCGTCGCCTCAACGCGGTTATTGTTCATCGTCAGCGTGACTTTGCTGGCGCTGACGCTCTGCACGGTGGCCGTGACGACCTCGCCAACCTTTGAGTCAAACTCTTGGTAGACGGTCTCGCGCTCGGCGTTTCGGATTTTCTGGAGGATGGTTTGCTTGGCCGATTGTGCGGCGATGCGCCCAAACTGACGGGTGATTTCGACGCGCACCATCACGATGTCGCCGTATTGCGCCTCTGGGTTGAAGAAGCGTGCATCCTCAAGGCTGACCTCGGTCATCTCCGACATCACTTCATCGACGACTTCTTTTTCGACGAAAATGCGCGGGCGACCCAGCTTATTGTCAATTTCAGCTTCGACGACCTGCGCTTTGCTGGCGCTGGTCTCTTTGCGGTAGGCAGAAATCAAGGCTTCGCGTAGCGCCTCGCGCACCACATCTGGCGACAACGAACGCGACTCGGCGATTTCTTGAAACGCCCGGTCAAAACGAATTTCTTCTTCTCTCATGGGAGGTGTCTTATCCCTCTGGTGTGATGGGGGGCTACAGCCGACGGGCTTAGGGGCGAAAATGGCATATAGATACGAAAAAAGTGGGGTGAACCCACTTCTTTGGCAACTAAATTTCGTTACCATTAGGATAGCACCGTCCATTAAGCGTGTCAAGTTTAAGGGGCAGATGCTAGGGCGAACGCATCAAATTTCAAATGGCGACGGACGCCCCGTTGGTCGTCCCTACGAATGACGATTATGGTCGGGACGCGCAACGGCGCGTCCGTCGCCATCTACCATTTTCTTCACTTATCTAAATTTTGATGCGTTGCCCTACGTCACCGGTTGTCCTGTAGGGACACGGCACTGACCTGTCCGCTGATGATGACGTGGGACAAAATCGCGTCATCGGATGTTCTGTAGGGGCGTGGCTTGCCCGCCCGTGCTGAAATACAGCACTCCTACGACGATACGGGTCTAATATCCCCAAAACTAACTCAAACCTAAAACCACACAACAATACTGGGCTTATCGGGCTATAACATTTGGATTACAATAGGATTATATTGAATTAACCTTGCAACTCACAGTTGGACGAAACATTGGTAGACCTAACACACCTCATCGCTCATGAGATGCGGACGCCTCTCACTCGCATTTTGACTTCGATATTGCTCCTACGCGATTATCGTGATCGGATGTCGTCAGACCGTCAAGACGCTCATTTTGACCAAATCGAGGCGGAAGTCCGTAGCATCACCCAATTTCTAGATGACATCCTAGAGATGGCGCGTATCGAGGCGTCGGGCGTCCCCATCCGCGATGAGATAGTCGATATTACCGATATGCTGGCGAACCTGATCGCCCGCACCGCCGCCCAATATAGCGCCGTGCGCGTCCGAGTCGTCGGCTGCGATTACCCGCTCATCGGGCGCACCAACTTTCATCTGTTGGATCGCATCTTCGGCAACCTAATTTCCAACGCCTTCAAATATACCCCCGCAGGCGGCGAGGTCGCGGTATCCGTGACCGGCATCGGGGAGCGCCTAACCCTCAGCATCCGCGATACCGGCATCGGCATCCCACTCGCCGACCAAGCCCGCCTGTTTGAACCGTTCCACCGCGCCAACAATGCCCGCGCCATCAAAGGCACGGGCTTGGGTCTGTATATCGTCAAACGCGCCGTCGTATTGCTCGGCGGTCAGATTGAGATTGAAAGCGTAGAAGGGCGCGGCACGACGTTTCTGGTCAGCCTCCCTTTCCAGCGTGAGGCCGCCAACGCGAAGGTTTAAGCCCTGACCGGCAACGCCTTGAGTGCGCGCACGACGATTCCCCCGCGCCACCTCAACTCAGACGCATCAACCGCCAGCCGCAAATCTGGGAATCGGTCAAACAGATTCTGGAAGGCGATTTGCGTCTCCAAACGTGCCAGCGGTGCGCCGAGGCAATAGTGAATCCCAGAACCGAACGCCAGATGACGGTTGGGGTCGCGGCTGATGTCGAACACGTCCGGTTGATTGAATTGAGACGGGTCGCGGTTGGCGGACGCCAACACACCCAAGACAAACTCCCCTCTTTTGATGTTCATCCCGTGCAGCGTCATATCCTCAATCGCATAGCGCTCCGTCGCATTGGCAACCGGGCTGGTGAAGCGCAGCAATTCCTCGATGGCGGGCTTGATCAGGGTTGGCTCGGCACGCAGCCGCGCCAATTGATCGGGATGCTGCAACAGCGTTAGCACGCCGCTGGCAATCAGATTGACCGTCGTCTCATGTCCTGCAATCAAGATGATGACGATCATCGCCAGTAATTCGTCCTCGCTGAAATGGTCGCCCGCATCCTCCGCCGTGATGAGCGCAGAAACAAGATCATCGCGCAAATTCCCACGCCGCACCTTAATCAGGTTCTTGAGGTAACGCACCAGAAAATAGAGGCTGGGGAGCGCTTTCACCATATCCCACGCCGACGCCGCCGAGACCAACGCGGTTGACCACTTATGGAATTTGTCTTGGTCTTCATTCGGGATACCCAGCATTTCGGTGATAATGGTCATCGGGACGGGCAAAGCGTAGTCGGTCACGAGGTTGAAGGTCTGCCCGAGCTTCACCCGATTCAACAACTCATGGGTCAGCGACTCCAGCCGCGCCCGCATCCCTTCAATCACACGCGGGGTGAAGGCTTTATGCACCAACATCCGCAACCGTGCGTGGTCTGGGTCGTCAAGGTCAAGCATATTGCGCGAGATGGGCTTGGCGAACCCCGGCAGCCACATACTTTGCGCTGACCCATCCTCCGATTTGGCGCGATTGGGGTCTTTAGCAAAGCGCTGGTCTTTCATCAGCGCCGCCACATCCTCATAGCGCGAGACCATCCACGCCGAACGACTGCCGGACAACGCCACCCGATAGACCGGCGTATGCTCACGCCAACGGGCGTAGTGGTCATACGGATTCGCCCAAAATTCGGGCTTGGTCACATTCATCATCTCAATCACGGCGCTCATGCGCGTTTTCCTCCCAATCCATACAAGATAAAATCCGTCACCACGTCCGGCATCCGTTCCCAGTCATTTTCTAAGGTTGGGTCGCCCATCATCCGCAGCACCAACACACCCATCATCAACCCCGATAAGCAACGCAGTAGGAGTTGGACTTCATCGCCCTTCACCCCGCCCTGTTCACGCCAACCAGCGAAGTGTGCTTCTGCGATCTCATAAGTCGGGCCGATGATTTGCGCGTGATACCGCGTTCGCAAGTCGGCATTTACCAACAGTTCCGATACGATCACACGGAACACATCGAAGCCCATCATGGTAAACGCCTCAAATCGCTGGCGAATATACGTCCGTATGAACCCCTCGAAATACCCCCCCACCATCGCTTGTCCCAAGTCCAGATCGCGTGTCTCGGTCTGATTCACGCGGTCAAGAATCCCCAGCATCAAATCGGTCTTACTCTTGAAGTAGATGTAAATCGTGCCGTCAGCGATTCCGGCGGCTTTCGCCACATCGCGCACCGTCGCACCATGAAATCCTTTTTCGGCAAATACGCGGATGGCCGAATCTAGGATTTGGGTTTTGCGCGCTGCGACCAACTGCGCGGCAATTGGGTTACCAGAAAGTGGAGTCATATCGCCTGCCTTTACTGTGAATGTTCATTCAGCGTGATGAACAATTACTCATCAAAATGAATGTACATTCATAAAAATGAATGATCGTTCATTTATAATAAAATGATTGTCAGAAGCCGTCAAGTAGGGAAATGGCACTGCCATGTCCGCCTTGCATCTATATGGAATAGTTTGGTGCGTTAGAATGGGTGACAGACTTTTGAATTTATCCTTTTGGAGCGTAAAAATGACCGCCGTCGCCCGTCAAACCGCCGCCGAACACTCAGCAATCACCCGCGCCCGCCTCGATACCCTGTTGCGAATCCCCAGCGTCAGCACCATCCCCGCCCACGCCGATGATGTCCGTCGCGCCGCCGGTTGGCTTGCCGATTGGATGGCTGAAATGGGCATGACCCGCGCAGACCTCCACGAAGCGCCGGGTAGATTGCCGCTGGTGTATGGAGAATGGTTGGGCGCGGGTCAAAACGCCCCCACCGTCTTGATTTACACCCATTACGATGTGCAGCCCGCCGAAAAATCGGACGGGTGGAATACCGAGCCGTTCGAGCCAACCGAAATCAACGGCAAACTTTACGGGCGCGGCGCGGTAGACAGCAAATGTCATGTCGTGATTCAACTGGCCGCCATCGAAGCGATGCTGAAAAACGGCGGCTCACCGGTCAATCTCAAGATGTTATGCGAGGGAGAGGAAGAATCGGGGTCGGAGCATATTTATGAGTTCGTCGCCAACAATCCAGACCTCTTGAAGGCTGATGTCTGCGTGATTTCGGACGGCAGCCTGCCCAATGAATCGCAGCCGGTGTTGGATTACGGCTTGCGCGGGATTGTTTCGTTTGAGATTCATGTGCGCGGCCCCAAGCGCGACCTGCACAGCGGGCATTATGGCGGGAGCGTGCATAACCCCATCCAAGCGTTGAGCGAAATCATCGCCCAACTTCACGCGCCGGACGGGAGCGTCTCTGTCCCCGGATTCTATGACCAAGTGGAACTCATCACCGATGAGGAGCGCGAAGTTTTGCTGCCGATGCGTGCGCCATTTGATGAGGAATGGCGCGATGTGACCGGCGCACCCGCCCCGTGGGGGGAATCCCAATACAGCTTGCACGAGCGAATCAGCGTCCGCCCGACGCTGGAACTCAACGGGATATACGGTGGGTATATCGGGCAAGGCGTCAAGACCGTGCTGCCCGCCGCCGCCGTCGCTAAACTTTCGTGCCGACTCGTCCCCTATCAGACGCCAGACCATGTGTGGGAATGTGTCAGCACGCACATCAAGGCCATCACCCCGCCCAGCGTGACGGTAGAAGTTATCCGTATGGAGGCGGGCGCAGAGGCGCTCATCATTGACCGGACATCGCCCGCGCTAAAAGCCGTCACCATCGCTTATGAGCGCGGCTGGGGCGTCAAGCCGTTGCTGAGTCGTGAAGGCGGTAGCATCCCGGTCACGGCGGAGTTCAAGAAATATCTGGGCGCACAATTGGTCATGATGCCGTTCGGCTATAAAAACGGCGGCGCACACAGCATCAATGAAAACTGTGATCTCGGCATGGTCGATAAGGGGATTCAGACCATGCTCCACTTCTATGAGGTGTTGAGTTCGGAGTCCTGAGACCGACATAGCGGACGCCCCGGTGGGGCGTCCGTACAACACGAATTATTTCGTGGTGATGTTTCTTACTGTACAGGTAACTACTCAGCCATCATTTTTCCCCTCAATCTGATGCTTTAGAGCGTCAAATTGACTGAAGTTCGGGGAAATTCCTCCCTCAGATGATTGGGCTGAGTATCGGTCAAAATCTTCTTTTTCCCTCAAATAGGGGCTGAGTAGTTACCTGTACAGATAAGCTCATAGGCTGTCAGCCGGTATTAACTGAGGGATCGTCAGTTTACGGGATGGGGCGTTGCTCGCAATAATCCGCCTCATCCGTTGTGATGCTATGTGAGACCGCTAATACGCTCTCCCAGAATGCCTCGTCTTCGCTAAGTAAGAAGCTCTGACCCCACAAAGCCAGCTTAGATACGCCCCCTTCAACCGCAAGACAAGCCATATCTTGTAGTTCGCTCTCGGTGGGGAAACGTAAATGAAAGCCTGCATCTTTGACTTCTTGAGCCATCTCTGGCGATAGCTCACGCTCAAACGAAAAAGCTTGAAGCACCAGAAAATAGGGTTTACCCGCAGCAACGTCATGAAGCCAATCGAAATAGGCCGGAAATGCGGCTTTATATTCGAAATGGCTCAAACCGAGATTAGGGGCAATCAGGCTGGCAAACTCTGCGGGGATGGGATACAAATCGAAACCGATAATGTCCGCATATAGGCTAAACTCTTCGATATGACGTAGATAGGTATCCACATCTACTTGGTTTACTGGTCGGCTCGTACCGTCTGATTCCACCACTGTTTGAGGAATGGGCGCATGAACCATCATAACAGGAAGTGAAGGATCAACCGCCTTGACATGTTCATACAGCATTCGGGCGTTTCGGGTGGGATCATCAGCATGAATCTGGGTAATACCCGGCTCATCAACGCTCAATACCGCCGAAATCATGCCTTCACCAGCGCACGCCATCAAAGCACGGAGCGGGTCTTCCTCTAGTGGAGGGAAACCGTCAGCGTAAAGTACCTCACCCGCCACCAGAAGTTTAATCTTATGGGCGCGTAACGCCTGAAACGCGGCATCGTCATAAGAACATGGTGGGAAAAAATCCACCTCATAGCCCAGATATAACGCTTCTGGAAACTCCTGATATTCTGAAAACGGCAAAAAATCAGTTATCCCTGCCGCTGCCAATTCACTGAACCAAGCATCATAGTCGCGTGTTTCACCCCAGTATTTCGGGACGCCCGCTGCCGTGATTTCAATCGTAGAACGTGAGGCTGACACACTGACCAGCATAGATAGACTAATGGTCACCAAGACGATGGCGATGATTATTTTAGCGGCGTGTTTCATGTTATTTCTCCTGTTAAGTAATCATGTCCGGCGTCAGATGGGCGACTCGATTCACATTACGGATGATGGCATACCCGTCACGGCGCAGTTCTACCCGCGTGATGCTGGTGTTATACACCCAGAAATAGCTCTGGCGCATCGGGGCGGAAACACCCATCAGCGAGAGCAATAAACAGTCGATGAACATGCCATGCGACACCAGCGCCACCGACGCCTTACGCCACGACTCATCGGTTGAGATGTGATGCTTGAACCACTCAACCATCTTGTCAGCGCGGGCGTGGCACTCATCCAGCGTTTCCTCGCGGTCAAGCATATACCACCCGTACTCCCCGATGGCCGTATCGACCACATAATCAGGGAATTCGGTGATGATTTCTTGGGCAGTCATCCCGCGATACGGGCGAATCCCCAAGCTACCATCGGGCATGCGTTCATATAAGCCGCCCGCCTCGTAAATCAGAGGGTGGACGTGCGGCTTAAACCCAAATGCACGCGCCAGCGGCTGTGCGGTCTGGAGCGTGCGGCGCATCGGGGACACATACACATGCGTCAGTTGAATCGGGTGATGTGCCTGACGATTAGGGTCTTTCATGCTCAAGCGCGTGATAGATTCGGTGTCGTTGGCTTCCACCATCCATGCGGCGAGATGTTCGGCTTGCCGGTGTCCGAGGTCGGTCAAGTCAGGGTCGGGATGGACATGCGAGTCGTCGTGCGCGTTATTTTTCGATTGCCCGTGGCGTATCAAAAACAGTTGCATAGGTTATTTCACATCCTCTATCAGATTCACGCGCAGCGCGGCCACCTCTGCGGCAGTCAGACCCGCCCGCCCGGTCAGATAGGCGTCTATCGAGCCATATTTCTCGCGCAATTTGACCAACATTTCGCTCATCATGCCACCATCAGCAATCATCAGCGGGTGTAGGGCATCCAAAGATAATCCCAACCACCGCACCTTCTTCAATACCACCCCGACATAAATGCGGAACTTGTGATAGAACAAATTGCTCAGGGCATAATCCGCCGCGATAACCTCATCTGGGACGCCGAGAGTCGCTAATAGTACCGCCGCTAAGACGCCGGTACGGTCTTTGCCCGCTGTGCAATGGAACAGCATCGGCAAATTGGCTGGGTCGGACATCTGGCGTAAAATGCCGCCAATCAGCCCAGCGTTGGATTCCAGCATCACGTCGTTATAGCTAGAGCGCATCATGTCGCTCAGGCGGGCTGGCTGGAATAGCATCGCACGCAGTTGCCCCATCGAGTCGCGGCTGACCTGTACAGGCAGATGTTGATAAGTCGCCCCGAATCGCGCCATATCATCCGGCGAATCGGCCACTTCTTCTGGAGTTCGCAAGTCACAAATCGCCGTCAGACCCAACCCCGCCAGCGCCGTCACGTCCTCTGGTGAAAGTTCGTTCAATGTCCCAGAGCGATAGACTCGCCCCCAGCGCACGCGCCGCCCATCCGAGGTCGGATAGCCGCCGATGTCGCGCAGGTTCACCGTCGTCTTTAAGCCCAACGTCCGGTCACGCCCATTCGACCATGACGGGTCATGCGGGCGCAGATAAGATTCCGGAGCCATTCGCGTCACAACCTGTCGCGCTTGCCAGCGCCCATAGATGACCACGCCGAAAATCAGCAGCACCACCCCAAGCAATACCCACCCCATTAAGCCCCCTAAAACCATGCCGTATCATCTTGATTGACCGTCGAGTCTAACACAAAAATGCCCGCGTGCTGCGGGCATTTAGAAGTAAACGGAGATTTGTAGACTTGCTTTGCGCTTAGCATACCGCCCTACACGATTATCCGGCTGCGGAATCCAAGTCGCACTTTGGGTTCTGGATCTCCTGTGCCTGCTCACGCTGATAGCGCCCGCTGACAATCGACCAATCAAGGTTGCCGACCATCCAAGCCTTCAGCCCGGCCACATAGTCAGCGACCAACGCATCGGCTTCGCGCCCAAACACAGGCAACGCGGATTCTAACTCGATGAATTGCTGGATGGCGTTATCAATCCGCGCCGCGACAGAATCGACGGCCTCTTGCATCCCCATGTTGCCATTCTGACGCAAAATCAACACCAGATTGTGCATATCTTTACGCTTGGCCTCTTTCTCTACTGAGAACAGGTCGTTCGTCCAAGATATCACATCGTTGGCTAGGTCTTGCATCTTGCGGAGTATGGGATGCTCACGCGCCAACGAGGGTAGCGCCTCCCCCATCGTCATTTCAATCAACAGGGCGCATGGGCGAAAGCCGCTGGTATCGCGGCGGACGGCGATATATTCGTTTTCAGTGGGAGTATAGCCGTAAGCGCGGTTTTCCAACTCCCATAGGCAGCCGGTGGTGTACGACTCAAAAACCATGATGAAGCGTGCCACCAAATCGGTATCCATGCGGGCGCGTAAGCGCTGCCACAACTCGCTCAGGCTTGCCAAAAGTGCGCCGTCCTCGCGGACAGTAGCCAAACGCGGGTGGCGCATGAGGTGGAGCGCGGCCTCGACATAGGCCTGCATCCGGCGGGTTTGCCGCCCGATACGCGCCTCATCGAAATGGTCATCTTGGATGAATAACCATGCGATCCAGTCGCTCACCAACATTAAGTCATCTTTGGAGATAGTGGGATAAGCTACTGAACTCAGCATCCAAAATTTCGAGGCGTCAAATTTTTTGAACGATGTACTGGTCTTGAGCAGGTCAAAATAGCGCACCCAATCCATCGAGTGCCGTTCAGCGACACTGGCATGAGGGTTTGTTGCCCCGTCAAATGGGAGTGAGATATGGGGGTGGCGATAGGGTGCGATATACATAGGACAACTGCCTTGAATGAGCGAAGGGTGAAAACATAGCAAACAAATATCATCAGTACGATATTTCAAATAATATTGTACTGATAATGATAATCGGGATTATATCATGATTTTGTCTGAAATCTAACGTAAGGTAATGAAATTAGTACCAAAAGGGGGGACGCATCCCCCCTTCCGTTGGTTTTAATTGTTTGATTTTAACCAGTCACCTCTTTAGCGGCGCGTAGGCCGGTCTCAATTGCGCCGTGAACGCAGGCCGGACGGGTGACATGGGTGGCTTCCCCAGCGAAAAACAAGACGTTCCCCACGGGTGCGGCCAAATCAGCCCGGTAGCCGTCGGCGTCGGGCGGGACATACGAATACCCCATCTGGCTATACGGGTCTACGCCCCACCCGGCAAATGTCCCGACCTCTAATTGGTTGCGCACATTCATGCCAAAGATGTCGCTGAGTTCTTGCAATCCGAGGTCAATTGCGCCCGCCTCGCCCAAATTCTCTAGCGTCAGCGCATTCAGGCCGCCCGTGTTGGCCGTTAGAATCGGCGGCGAATCAGCGCGCCCCCACCCCGGCTGCCACCAGACCTGCAAGGTCTTATCGGTGGTCAGTTCGCCGAGGTCTTCCGGCCAGAAGCGCTCTTTGAAGCGCAAAATGACCTTATCGACATGTCCAGCGCCCAGCGCATTGATGGCTTCTTGCTTCCAATCTGGGAGTGGCGGGTCGAATTGGACGACGCCTTTTTGTAACAGCGCCAACGGCAGCGTGACAATCACCGCGTCTGCGGTATAGAGCGTGCCGTCCATCGTCTCAACCGTGGCGGTAAGGCCACCGCGTGAGACGCGCTTGACCGGCGTATTCAGGCGAATATCAAGCCCGATTGCCATGCGCTCTAGCAAGGCGGAATACCCTTGCTCAAGCCGGTAATCGCGGCTGCCGTCGTCGTCATAAGTCGCCTCGACAATCCCATAAACGCCGTGCTGGGTCGTGCCTGCGGCAACTTCTTCACTATACATATTGTCAAGGATGCGGCGGGTGGCGGGGTCGCGTAACTCCGCGAGGTCGTCGCTGACCTCAATCAATTGGTCGATGGTCATTTCATCGCCATCGTTTTCCGTCCACGCTTCAGCCGCATCCCAAATCAAATCCTCCAGCGACTCATCCGACCCTGCAAGGTCAGCCTGCCACTGGTGGGCGTCAATCGTATGGCCGTTAATATGGACAAAATCGCTGGTGTTGGGGCCGGCTCGGAGGGTACGGAAACCAAAGCTATTGACGTAATCCCATGTCGTCACCCGGCTTCCATGCAAAAATTCCGCCCCTAATTCCACCGGATACGGCGACAGCGTGCGGTCAGTGCTGACACGTCCGCCTATCCGATCACGGGCTTCAAGAATCATGACGGTGTGGCCGTCACGTTTCAGGCGGCGCGCTGCGGCAATCCCAGCAGCCCCTGCGCCTATGACAATCACTCGCTTAGAGAATGCGGCAACCGGCGGCGTAATCGCAACTGCCCCCATCGCCAATAATGATTTCAACACCTCCCGTCGACTTACCAAACTCGTCTTCCCTAACTTGGCCTTGCGCTTAACCTTCTTCATAACCGTTCCTACAGGGAACACCCTGCACTAGTTGACTCTATGGGTTTACACTAGCTTTCGCGTGGGCGTCAAGGGGGCTAAATCGTGCCGCAAGAAGTTCTCATTATCGGAATCATGACTTCCGCAGGAATCATACAAGGCGTGACCGGATTTGGCTCGGCGTTGTTCGGGATGCCCTTCCTCGCACAACTTTTAGGCGCACATACCGCGACTCCATTATTTGCCCTGAGCGCCGTTTTTGCCGAGATGGTCGGCGTCTTTCGCTACCGTAAATCCATCACCTTTGGGGCGGTATGGCGCGTGGCGGTGGCGGCAGTCATCGGAATCCCCATCGGGGTGTATGGCGTCACGATGATTGATGAGCGCGTGGTGCTGACCATCCTCGGCGTGGTAATCTTCAGTTATGCCGCTTACCGCTTGTTCACGCCGCATATCCCACGCTTACAAAACCCCAATTGGGCGTATCTATTCGGATTCTTGGCGGGGCTTCTCAGCGGGGCATATAACACCGGCGGCCCCGGTTATGTGGTGTATGGCACGACGCAAGGGTGGAAGCCAGACACATTCCGCGCTAACTTGCAGGGATTGTTCATCGTCGGCAGCGTGGTTGGTCTGATTTCGCACTATACCAAAGGCAACTTTAACGACCTCGTGTTATATCTATGGGTGTACGCGACTCCCGCCTTCATCATTGGTCTATTCATTGGTTATGGGCTGAATCGTTATATTTCGCCGGTCTTTTTCACCAAACTGGTGTTGGTCATGCTCGTGCTGATTGGCCTCAACTTGATTTTTTAAGTGATGAGTGATGAAGAAATACATCATCACCGCTCGTTTCATCACAAACTGTCCATCACACATACCAATTCTCATCACTCAGGACTCAGGACTTTTCATGGACATCCAACGTTACCCTACCCTAGATTCCCTCGCCGCCGCCGCTGGGGAGTTATTCGTCGAATTGGCGAACGACGCTATGACCGAACGCGGCGTGTTCCATGTCGCGCTGTCCGGCGGGTCAACCCCACGCGCCATCCATCTATGGATGGCGCAACACGCTTATGATTTGAATTGGTCGAAAGTCCAGTTGTGGTTTGGGGATGAGCGTTGCGTCCCGCCCGACCACGAGGATAGCAATTATAAGATGGCACGGGACACGCTCTTGGACGCGCTAGACATCCCGCCGCACAATATCCACCCGATGCGGGGAGAATTTACCCCGACGCAAGCCGCTGAAGTTTATGAGAGCGACTTGCGCGGCGCGTTCCCAGATGACCTGCCGCGCTTCGACTTGGTATTTCTGGGATTGGGCGAGGACGGCCATACCGCATCGTTATTCCCACACACCGACGCGCTGTTAGAAAATGAGCGCTGGGTGGTCGCTAATCACGTCCCACAATTGGGCGTATGGCGTATCACGCTGACCGCGCCGGTTTTGAATCAAGCTCGCGTGGTCGCCTTCCTCGTCACTGGTGAGAAAAAGGCTGAGGCGCTCAATACTGTGCTGAATGGCGAGTATCATCCCGACGACACGCCGGCGCAGATGATTCACCCCACCGCAGGCCGCGAGGTCTGGCTGGTCGATGAGCAAGCCGCCCAAAAACTAAGTGATGAGTCCTGAGTCCCAAAGGCTGAGTTTGATGAATTGGACTTCATGGACGGGACAGCAAGCTGTCCCCTACAGAACATTCGATGTCTGTGGAAAAAACACACGTCATGGGCGATTTTGTAGGGGCGACAGCGTGCTGCGCCCGTGCTGATACATAACGGAGAATAACAATGCTTCACACATTAACAAGCACGATATGGCAGGCGGGGATTTTGCCCCAAAGCGGCGCGTCCATCGCCTTTGGTCAGGTGACTCACGACGGGGGCTGGCAAGATGTCCTCCGCCCGACTCCAGAAAGTGACTACGCGAATTCTAGTAAGTGCAGCAGCTTTATCATGCTGCCGTGGTGCAACCGGATTCGTGGCGCGATTTTGCACTTCGATGGGCGTGATTATCCGCTAGACGCCGCGCCGGACGACGGCACGGCTCGCCACGGGGAAGTCCGCAAGCGGGCGTGGCGTATTTTGAGCGCCGATGAGTCGCATATCCGCATGGGAATCAGCGGCGGCGGCCTGACCCCGACCTCGTGGCCGTTCCCATATTCTGCCGAGGCCGAATATGGTTTGGAGGGCGCGGATTTCATCTGGACGCTACGCCTGACCAATACCGGCGATCAGCCGATGCCCGCCGGATTCGGCCATCATCCATATTTTGTCCGGTCAGGCCAACCGCCTGTGCTGACCGTCCCATGTAGCCAGCAATTTGAACTGACCGACTATATGGCAACCGCCGCGCCCGTCGCCATCTCCCCCGCCGTCGATTTCCGTAGCCCGCGCTCTATCGCGGACATCTCGCTTGACGATTTGCTGACCGGGCGCGACTTCAAGCTGCCGAACATCATCCATTACCCAGATAGCGGCCTAACGATAGAAATGCACGCCGACCCTGTTTTCGCCCAAACGTTGCTGTATGCCCCGACAGGTGCGCCATTTTTCGCCGTCGAGCCGCAATCCAACGCCAATGACGGATTCGCGTTGCACGCACTCGGAATCCCCGGCAACGGCGTGTTCGTCCTCTCCCCCGGAGAGACAGCCAGCGGCACGGTGCGGTTACGGGTAGTTTAGTTGGGCGTATACGCGGGGTACGCCCCTACGTTAGGGCTTGCGCCAAATCGGTGATTAAATCATCGACATGCTCTAGGCCAATTGAGACGCGCAATAAGCCTTGTGGCGTCTTGCTGTCCACGCCTTCAACACTGGCGCGGTGTTCTATCAAACTTTCCACCCCGCCGAGGCTGGTAGCGCGGGTGAATAATTTTACCCGTGCGACGACGCCCATCGCCGCATCACGCCCGCCCGCGACCTCAAACGACAACATCCCGCCGAATCCGCGCATCTGACGGGCGGCGATGGCGTGACCGTCGTGCGATTCTAGCCCCGGATAATGCACTACCGTCACGCGAGGTTGGTCAGCCAAAAACGCCGCAACCTTCCCCGCCGTCTCGGTCTGAGCGCGTACCCGCAATGGGAGTGTCGGTAAACTACGGAGGATGAGCCAACAGTCGAATGGTGACGGGACAGCGCCGCCCAACTTCTGCACCTGACGCAGCCGCGCCACAAAGTCCGAGTCCTCGCCGTCACGGGTGATGAGCGCCCCGCCCAAAACGTCGCTGTGACCGCCAAAATATTTGGTCGAACTATGCATGACGACATCCGCGCCCAGACTCAGCGGGGTCTGCCAGACCGGGGTCGCCCATGTGTTATCGACGGCCACCCGCGCTCCGGTTGCCCGCCCTAGCGCCGAAATCGCGCTGATGTCAGCAATCCGAAGCTGAGGATTGGTCGGCGTCTCGACCCAAATCAAGCGCGTATTGGGGCGGATGGCGTTCTCGACGTTATGGGCATCGCGCATATCGACAAAATCAGACTGCAATCCCCAGCGCGACATGACATCGCGGACGAAAAAGCGCGTCCCGTGATACAGGTCATCCGGCAAAATTACGTGGTCGCCGGTTTGCAACGCCTGAAACACCGCCGCCACTGCCGCCATCCCACTCCCAAACGCCAGCGCCGCCGCGCCGCCTTCCAACGCCGCATAAGCCGACTCTAAGGCGTTACGGTTGGGGTTGGCGGTGCGCGTATAGAGGTTGCCATGCGGGAATGTGCCATCTTCCGCCCGTTCAAAGGTGGTCGCCAGCGTAATCGAGGGCGTCACCGCGCCCGTCCCCGCCTCAACTTCGCGTCCTGCGTGGACGGCTAACGTCTCTAATTTCATGTCATTTCCTCATATCAACGACGGGTGAGGTTATAATACTGCTATACAGGGGTGTGAGAGCATGACTCTCATCACTCAAAACTCGGCACTTATTAACCGACACGGAGCAGTCGTAAACCTTATGGCCTATAACCCCAATGACCCACACGCGGACGCCCGCGTTTTCACTTCCGGCGCGAGTATCGCCAGCGCCCGCTCCATCCTTATCCTGCTGCACGGGCGCGGGTCGAACGCCCATGATATCTTGAGTCTGGCTGGGGCTGTCCCGCTCAACAAAGTGACCGTGTTTGCGCCCAATGCTGCCGGTCAAGCGTGGTATCCACAGCGATTTATACGCCCCCTCGCGGAAAACGAGCCACACTTAACCTCAGCGCTGAACGTCGTAGCCCGTTTAGTTCAACAGGCCAACGCATCCGGCATCCTTACCGATAAAATCGTGATTGGCGGGTTTTCACAGGGGGCGTGCCTCGCGTCTGAATATGTCGCCCGCAACCCAACCCGCTATGGCGGCCTCGCGGTATTCAGCGGCGGCCTGATCGGGGATAAAATCGCCCGTGCAAATTACCCGGTTGATGGCGGATTGGGCGGGACGCCGGTATTCGTGGGGTGCAGCAATGTCGATTTCCACATCCCGGTTGGGCGCGTGCAAGAGACGACGGCCATCCTGCGCGAATTGGGCGGCAACGTCACCGAACGCATCTATCCCAATATGGATCACACCATCAACGACGACGAATTGCGATTCTTCGCGGAGATGATTAAGGGGGTCTGACCGCAACCCTTTAATCATCTCCATAGAATTATTAGATGTTGACATCGCCAATACGCCAGATACGCTCAGAGCGTGACAACAGTTCATCAGCGCCGGATGGCCCCCAACTGCCGCGAGGGTAAATCTCTAGGGCGGGTGCGCCGCTGGTTGGGGTGTCCCACGCGCCAAGCACGCTATCCATTAGACCCCACGCCGTCTCAATTTCATCAGTGCGGATGAAGAGCGCGGCGTCGCCGTTGAGCGCGTCCACCAGCAAGCGTTCATAGCTGTCCGGGATTCCGCCGTTGAACTCTGAGCGATAATGGAAGGCCAAATCCACCGGACGGCGTTTCTGTGCGCTGTCCGGCTCTTTGGCCTGTACGGTCAGATGAATTCCCTCATCAGGCTGAATCCGCATCGAGAGCAGATTCGGCGTCAGGTCGTTGGCGTCCTCAATGTTGAACATCATGTGCGGCGGGCGTTTGAACTCGATGACGATTTCGCTCTGCTTACGGGCAAGAGCTTTGCCGCTGCGGAGATAAAACGGGACGCCCTGCCAGCGCCAATTGTCGATATACAACTTGAGCGCGGCGAAGGTCGGGGTTTGACTGTGTTCAGCCACCCCATCGGCGTGACCATACCCCACATATTGCCCGCGCACGGTGCAATTGGGCTGAATCGGGCGGACGGCCTTCAGCGCCTTGACCTTCTCATCACGGAGGGCATCGGCGTCGAAACTATTGGGCGGCTCCATCGCCACCAGCGCCACCAATTGCAGAAGATGATTCTGGAACATATCGCGCAGCACGCCGGCCTTGTCATAGAACGCGCCGCGATGTTCGACATCAACCTTTTCCGCGACGGTGATTTGCACATTGTCGATGGCGTTACGATTCCAAATCGGCTCAAAAATCGCGTTGGCAAAGCGGAAAAACAGGATATTTTGCGCGGTTTCTTTGCCCAGATAATGGTCGATTCGGTAGACCTGACGCTCGGAGAACACGCTATGAAGATTGGTATCCAGTTTGCGGGCGGTTTTGAGGTCTGTGCCGAACGGTTTTTCGACCACGAGTCGCCGCCACCCCGTCGCCTCGTCCGCCATGCCATGCTCGCCCAATTGATGCACGATGGGCGCATAGAGCGCGGGCGCAACCGAGAGATAATACAGCCGGTTTTCGAGGTCGTCATCTCCGGCATCCAACGCCGATTTCAATTTTTTCATGCCGTCCGCTGTCCCGGCATCGGCGGCCACATAGGTCAAGTGCGGCGCGAACATCTCCCACTGCGGGTCGCTGAGTAAATCGGGCGCAAATTCGGCCACGCCCTCGCGCAATTTATCGCGGAAGGCGTCATCGCTCAGTTCAGAGCGTGAGATGCCGACCACGCGCAGTTTTTTGGGCAGGCGCCTCTTGACGAACTGGTTATACAACGCGGGGATAAGCTTGCGGACGGTCAAATCGCCCGACGCCCCGAAAATCACAATGGTGGTCAGTTCACCGGCAGAGGCCATCAGTGTTATTCCCCCGCCTTTTTGACCGCGTGACCGCCAAAGGCGTTACGCATGATCGAGATCAGCTTGTCGGTATAGCCATCCTCGCGACTGCGGATGCGGCGCTCTAACGAGGCGGTGATGACCGGCGCGGACACATTCAGGTTAATCGACTCAAAGACCGTCCAGCGCCCTTCCCCGCTATCGGGGACGTATGCGGCGATGTCCTCTAGTTTTTCGTCATTCTCCAGCGACCCTTGAATCAGGTCAAGCAGCCAAGACCGGACGACGCTGCCATCTTGCCAGATGCGCGTGACCTCGCTCAGGTCGAACTCGAATTCCTTCTTGGCGCGCAGAATCGACAAGCCCTCGGCGAAGGCTTGCATCATGCCATATTCGATGCCGTTGTGAATCATCTTCGAGTAATGCCCTGCCCCGCTGGGGCCAACGCGCCCCCAGCCGGTGATGGGCGACGGCGCGAGGGTCTGGAAAATCGGGGCGAGCCGTGTCACGGTATCAGCGTCGCCGCCAATCATCAGACTGTAACCGTTGTCGAGTCCCCATACGCCGCCGGATGTGCCGACATCAACGAACTGAATTCCCTTAGCGGCCATTTCTTGACCCAATGTGACCGAGCTACCGTAAAACGAATTGCCGCCGTCGATGATGGTATCGCCCGATTGCAACAGGTCTGCCAACGCATGTACTGTCGAAACAGTGGGGTCGCCAGAGGGAACCATCACCCACACGGTGCGGGGCGCGGCCAATTGTGAGACGACTTCGGCCAGCGATGCGGCGGGCGTAGCGCCACCAACGGCAGCCTTAGCGATGGCCTCTGGGTTGTGATCAAATGCGACCACAGTATGGCCGCCACGAATCAGGCGCGTCGTCATATTCGCGCCCATCTTGCCCAATCCAATCATGCCCAACTGCATAGGGGGTTCATCCTTTAGTTGTGATATAGAGGAGTCCGTATCATGATAACTCAGACGCGCCATCCGAGGCCAACTGTACGAATAAAGCGTTATAATCCTATCCTTATGCCAACGGCGGCAACTCCCCCCCAGTCGCACAGTCTCCACGCTGACCGTCGTCACGCGCCGCACCAAATCCACGATATATTTCTCGTCGTCAGAGTAGCGATTCGGGTCGCTCATAATCCCGCTGCGCTTGTCGGTTTTGACCTGATACTGCTCAATCACCCAGTCTAAGGCACTACGCCCGCCCAACGTGTAACCGAAGGCCGCCGCCGGAAAATCGCCCAACGTCAGTGACGGATTGACCGTCAGCGCCGATTTGTCGTTGTTGAACTTCATCTTCTCGACGTGCCAATCCGCCGGACGACCCTTCGCCCATGTCTCGGTGAGGGGATACGGCGTCGCGGCCTCATACGTCAGGTGTGAATCCGCCAGCGCTTTGCCGATGCGCCTGATGAAAACGCGCTGGGGGAGTTGTTCTGGGCGCGGGCGCACCACGCTCAACCTGCGGCTGATACAGATGGATATAGACTCCATCGACTATGTGATTCTGCACGAGTTAGCCCATCTGCACGAATTGAACCATTCCAGTCGGTTTTACACGCTACTGGCAAAACTCTTGCCCGATTGGGAGGAAAAACGCCGCGCCCTCAATCGAAGCGAGGTGATATGGTGAGATGTTTTTCACCCCTTATCCCTGTCATGAGGGGGTAAATGCACCTCTTTTATGACCAATACTTCAGGTTATGTTACATTCTTGTAACAATACATATAATTTGTTTGTACCAAACGAAACAGTGCGATACTCTTATCGCTGGTGGATTATTCAACACATTTTGAAGGAAATCCAAATGCCAAGAGATGCCAGCGCACTAGAAATTCATGCCATAAATGTTAGTCAAGGGGATTCGTTCCTCATTATCAACCGAGATTTAGTCGCACTCCGTGGCGTAATCATGACGGCGGGGCTAATTGCACCTGTCGATTCTTTGGATTGGCTGCCGTTTGCCATTGCAAGGAATCTCGACTTGGAGGGGACGGTTAGAAAAGCCCTCTTGATTGACGGGGGTGAGGATTATTACGGTGGGGATGTTTTAAGCTATATCCGGAAATATGGGGTTAAAGGAGACGCCACACGCTTGAATTTTATGACCCTTGTTTCACATTTTCATAGCGACCATGTAGACGGGGTGCGTTCTGTCTATAAACGGCGTGTTCCTATCCCTATGATTGGCAAGGGAGGGTGGGGAACCGCTGACAATTATCCTCCGGCTCATGCGTATGATATGGGTAGTGACCCGCGCCTGAACCCAACCACCGGGACGTATACCTTATATATGGCAGACGTGACCGGATTTCAGACGAGTGGCGTTACGACAAGGCATCTGATACACCCTGTCGCTCGTCATGATGCAACGAGCGGACTCCTCGCGGAAAATATAATTAATTTGGGGGCTGATGATGCTGGCGTCGTCATGAAAATGCGTTGTATCGCCTCAAATGGGATTGTCGCACAGGGACTAGCAGCGCCGGTTGATATTATGGCCGGGCGAAAATTTAAGAAAGGTAAAGCCGACCAAAATGACCGCTCTACGGTCATGGTCTTGGAATATGGCGATTTCCGCTGCATTTTCGGCGGAGATGCGGGCGGCAATGGTCGAGAGGCGGGCGGGAATGTCGGCATTAACCGTGATAACCGCACGGCTCAATTTTTCTCCTCGCACGGCGACCTAGAAACCCCACTACGTACTGCGATTACGACCACTTATCCCAGAGATCCTCTACGCGCAAATACGGCGACAGGGCATGTGTGTTGCTTTAAGTCGCATCATCATGGCAGCGGCTCTAGCAACGATATGTTCTTGATTTCGACGTTGCAGCCGAAAATTGTGCTTTGCTCATCCGGCACGCGCACTAAATTTCATGGTCATCCTACCCAAGAAGCGATTAACCGGATGGCTACCGATCCGTGGCCGCTTGCACCGGATGGGGCTGCTACATCCGCTAATACCATCGAGAATTATTACATCACCGAAATGGCCGTGAATGGGCGGTATAAATGGGGTGGGTCAAAAAAGTTACAGCAATATACCCGAACTTACGTGCCTAGAGGGCGGATTATGGGCGACATCGTGATGCGCCCCTTTAACGTGGTCAGTATAACAGAACCGAATTGGACGGGCGGTATCAGTATGCAAGTGTATGGGTCAGGGTTACAGTCAGCCGTAGACCCCGGTGACAAGCTGTTGAGAGCGGTTGATGGAACCCAAAATCTGCCCCAATATCCGGTTGGCCCGTGGGAACACACCTGCAATAAACATTAAGAAGGGATTTCAAATACAATGCCTGTAGAATTTGCCCAACCTATTAACCCGAACTACGCTTACCTAAACGGTGTTTATCAGGGACAGCAGCAACCCGAAATACTTGGGATAGCCGGTCTTACGGAACAAATCGGCCCCTTCTTCATCGGTTTCGATACCGACTTAAAACCGGCGATGGCTCGGATATTTTTTGACCCGTCGCAGATACAACCTGTTGATATGGGGAAACCTCAAACAATCGGGCTGATGCAGATTGGACAAATCACCTATCAAGGGATTCCTATTCCGCCGTATGTCTACCGAATGGGGATGCAGTATTTGCAGAATTATGTCCCCCCGCTTCCGCTGGAAATCCGTGACCCAAATTACTGGGCAGATATGATGACTCCAGCCGACGCAGCAGGGCTACCTTGGCCGATGTTCCAGTGGAATGGTCTCTTACGCAATCGGCAATATACGCTTGATTCTTTCTTCAGCTACCCAATGCCTAATGGCTCATTCGCTAATATACCGCCAAATTTCTCTGGACCGGAACGAACATCATTTGCCTCATCGCTGTTTGATGCGGTCAACCTCGACATGGATAGCCCCCCAGCAACTGTCATCCTGCAATACATCACCGATATGGTTCAGCGCGGGGTGGAGCCGACTGCTTCACTAGCCGTCACACAAGAGATGGTTTTATCGGCAACCGCGCTCGGACTCGCCTTCCAGATGTTGGGAATCGATGACGCTGAGTTGATTGAATCCGTCGAGGTGAACGACCCCTATATGCTCATCACAATGGTGGATATTGAAGGAGATGGCCCGATGTACGCCGCCTTCTTTGACTGGATTCTTACCGAGGCAGGTGATCGTGTCGAGGCTCTTGTAATTTATGAGCTTGATTTAGAGGAGTTTGAGGAATTACGCTTCACTGCGCTTACAGAGACGTTCTACAACATCCAACAATATCTTTTGCGAAGCGGAGCTATCCCTAAGCGCGGATTTCCGGCAGACCCTCCCCCGCGCTCATCCCGGCAAGGAAAGGGTGGAGACGGTCTCAATCCATTCCCATTTGTATTTCAAGGGTTTCAATATGACCCTGAAATTTTGGATGAAGATGAAATCGGACCTCAAGTCTCGTTTAATTATGAGACTTATGCGATGGGCTTCACTGATGAAAAATTGCATTGCTATGGCGCGATTGGATGGCGTGCATCGCGTATTTTTGACCCGTCAGTCCTCGAGTTCGGGGACTTGAGGCTGCATAGACCCCAAGGGCTTGGTCGTCAGGGTGATGTCCTTAATCAGGCAATTAATGGGCAGACATACCCTTCAGAGTCTGTCCCTTATCAAGTTATCAGGACTTTCAGAAACCTTGTACAGGCTCAAAGCATCTCTGGTGGGACAAACCCAACTTTCTTTGAAAACACCAGCCTAATGACGCGGAGTCCGCAGGGTTACAGCACTGGCTCACAGAATTGGACTGGTCGTTGATGGATGCTCAATTAACGTTGACACTGCGGTATACCGATGGCAAACTCGAAGCGTCATGGCCCGCCCAAGAAGATGTCTACGGCTATGAAATCGCGTGGCACGATACCACAGCGGGTTCTCCCAGATATCTCAAGCGTATTCTTGCCGCAGATTATTTAGCTCCGGTTATCCTTGAAACTGAGCATTTTCAGCCTGTAATGGGCGAGACATACACCGCCGATGTCTGGATTATCGGCCCGCCCAGCCAGCCACAGCGCGTGGTCGCCTTCGATGCAGCCTCGATTCTTCAGGCGCTGTTACACCTGCTGTTGGGCAATCGACCTGCGCCGGATGAAGTCGCACTGAATAGCACCACGCTCCCAGCGGGGCAACCGGGTAGCCCAGATGCGATTCTGGCTCTCATCCAACAGACTTTGAAGGTCGATGAACTGGTCATCACAACCAGCGCAGACCCTGCGCTGAATGAAGAACAGACCCTCCTCACCATAGATGGGATGGCGACCCTCCTCAATGCTGAGGCGACGCCCGTCCACTTTGCTTTCACTGTCAGCGAAGATATGCTGCTGCAAATGGTGATGACGGCGGACTTGCTTGAGGCATGGACGTTCAGCGACAGCTTCCCCAATAAGAATCTGGGTATGATGAGCCTTTGGGAGACCAGCGCACGTCAGTTCTGGCTGACCTCGTATGCCTATAGCGAGGACAACGTGTTCTTCCCACTGGCTATCGGGCTGAATTTGCTCGGTACATTAAGCCTTTCATCCGACCTGATGCCGACCACCACTGAAGGCGCAATCGTACAGGCCGTCCGCTTCGGCGGCGGAATCGACAATCACGACGATACGCTGACATTCCATTGGACGGGTAGCCAGACGCTTGATGACCTGAGTCTTCAGCCCCTAGAATGGTCGGCCATGACCCTGACCGGCGGGACGTTACTTCTGGATAGCGTTCCCGGACAGGATGAGGAAAATCCCGGCAACCTGAACAATTTTCGGATTGAGGGGACAATCGCGCTGGCGTATGGGACGCTACCGTTTGCGCTGGGCATCCCGACCAATCCAGTTTCGCCAGTTATAGCGATAACCCGCCCACAGGACGCCTCATTTGAGAGTCTGGGCGGCTTAATCGGGGATATTCCCGGCACGGTGTTGCCGAGTTATCTACCTGTGAGCCTCTCAGGATTGGGGCCAATTAGCCTGCTGGACATGATTATCGTATTTGACCCAGCGCAATTGGGCGCGACGCGCTCAACGCTTGAGGTCGGGACGACGGCTGCGTGGACGTTATCGATTTTCAGCTTAGAGAGTCCGCGCATTGCCATCGATTCGACCATCACGCCTGACCCGTTCGGCTCAAACTTCCGTACCGATCAACTGGCATTGAAGGCTACGGTGATGGTGAACAGTGCGCCTTTCGATGTGGCGATGTTCATCCCCCCGTATGGGGATTGGACGCTGCGCGTCATCAATGCCCAGCCAGACCTTGATGGGATTGCTGCTTTGATGGGGACAACCGCCAGCGCTATTATTTCTGCGTTGCCAGCCCCACTTCAAAATATGGGGATTTTTGTCCCGACACAGGTGGAAATCGCGTTCAACCCATTCACACCCAGTTTTAACTCTATCGCCTTCAATATCTTGCAAATACAACCGTGGGTCATCGTCGAAGACTTGTTGGTCGTCACCAATTGGTCAATTGATATGGGCTATTGGTGGAACAATGGGGATTGGACGCTCTCATCTGTGTTTGAGGGCGATATCGTCATTGCCGGATTGTCCGTCCACATGCGGCTGCCTATCCCATCCGGTCAAGAAGGGTGGACACTTAGCTTTGCACAGGAGCCAATCAATATCCCCGGCTTTGGCGACCTCTTACGCTTGATTGGGGCAGAGGATACCGCCGACCTGTTGCCTCAAGGGGTACAAGACCTCGGTAGCTTGACCATCCTCCGGTTGGACATCAATCTTGACCTGAATAATCTGACCAATCCGGTACGGCGGCTGATTTTCCAGATTTATACGCCGTCACCGTGGCAACTCTTACCGGCTCAAGGGCTAATCCTAGAGAAACTCGACATGGGTATAAATGTCGTGTTAAGTGGTGAAACCAATACCTATGTGGCGACGGGCTATATCCGTGGGATTCTGTCTGTGCTGGGGACGGAGGTCTATTTACAGACTCAGCGTACCAGTGCGAGCGCGCCGTGGTTGTTGTTGTTGAGTACAGCGCGGATTATCCATGTCCCCGGTATAGCGGATTTGGCGGCGTGGATGTTGCCGGACAATGTGCTGGTCTATATCCCAGTCAGCTTCATGCCGTTCAGCGCCGGATTAGACATCAATACCTTCAACCTAGAGTTTGACCTGACCAATACCAACCTGAATCTGATTAGCTTCTTCATCCGCAACTCCGAAGCATGGGGCATCATCCCAGATTACATCACGCTGGATAATGTCTTTGTCGATTCGACCATCACCAATCCGTTAGCCGATTCGCCGGGCTTGGTCGCTCGGATTCAAGGTCTGTTGACATTGGGGACATTGCCGGTCACACTGTCGGCCAATAAAGCCACTGTAGATGCCGAGTGGGTATTTAACGGCACAATCACGCCCGGAAGTGTGATTGACTTTGAGGCGATTTTTGACGAATACGTCCCATCGATTTCGATGCCTTACGATTATGGCTTCCCGCGCTCTGTCACCATCGTAGAAGGCTCCGCGACCATCATCCCGGCGACCTCGAAATTCCAGTTTGCGCTGTCAACGCTGTTCGATTGGCAGTTCAACATGGGATTCACCATCCTGTCGATTAACGCGCTGTCGGCGAGTCTGGATGTCGAAGCGCCCGGTCAGGGAGGCGTCCGCCCATACGTCTTTAATGCCAGTGGCGCGTTCACTTTCGTCGGGATTTACACCCAACTGACGTTCACGACCAGCAACGGCACGACGGATACCGTCATCGTCGGGATTGCCTCCAATACTCCGGCCGCGATTAATCTGCCAAGCGTCTCGAATCAACTGTTGACCGATGGCAATACTGGGACGGAAACGTGGTCGGGCATCTTGTCGCATGTGCCGGTGGGATTCGCAGATTTCGGTGAACTGACCATCACCGTCGGGTTGAATCTGACCAAAAACTTGTTCTTGTTGTATGGCTACAGCGAAAACTTCGGCTCAATCGCCTATATGATGCAGCAGCTAGAGGACGGGACGTGGGGCTACTTTGTGTCGGTCAAATTGGCGGACGGATTCACGTTTGCGTCACTGCTGCCCGCGCTGTCGGTCATAGACGGCATCCTGACGTTTGAGAACGGGAGTGCCAGTTTCGCCTACTCGTCTTATGATGTCAGTTCCGCGCAGGCACTAACCTCTATCATCCCGCAATTTGCCAGCGCGTTCTCGCTGACCAATAGCGGCGTCCCGACTCCCATCCGTCCGGGCGTGAACTTCTACGCGGCGCTGAATTTCGGCAGTGAGACTCGTAGCCTGTTATTTAGCAACGTCGTGGTCATGCTCAGTGGAGTAGACGACAAGCCCGACTTGGTGCTGTATGGCTACATCGGCAATCAGACGGCGGATGATGGGACGAACAGTACCCTAAATACCCTTTTCCGGGCGACTCTGGGCGACTTCGTGGTGCTAGACATCTTGCGCTTCAACGGCGTGACCTTCCAGTTTGAGATGGCGCAAAATACCGTGATTTCGCTGTACGGCGACATGGTTCTGACGCTGTATACAGGTCAGCAAAATCAGCAGGCGTATAGCTTCCACGGGAATCTGAGCATCAGCGATACCGAGGCCAACTTCTCGATTGTGCAGACTCAGCCGCCCGCCCCCAGTCAATCAATGGTTGACCCAATGGGGATGACCGGCGTCACGCTGGGCGATTTGCGCCTGATTTTCCAATACATCTACGCCACCAGCGCCGTGACATTGGAGATGGGCGGGTCAGTTTATTACGGCACGGGTGATAGCCTTGTCACCCTCAGCGGGGTGTTGGCGTTGGTGAACAATTCGCCAGCGCTTGTTGAGATGACGCTATCGGTCACGCCGCAATTGGGGATTATTGCCTTCGTCGTGCAATCGGTGACGAATATCACCTATCCGCCAGAGTATTTTGATTTCTACTTCATCTCTGGTAGCGTGTATTACTACGACGCGGCTGCCGACATCAACCAGACCTATAAGCGCACGATCTTGCCCGGTGAGACGCCCATCATTCATGTGGACGGCTTCAACATCCAGAGTAAATTCAGCATGTTCAGTCGTAGTTTGTCGATTGAACTGCATGTCGCCAGCAACGGATTCACCGCCACTGGCAAGATGCTCGACCCGTTCGACCTCGGTTTCGTCACATTCACCGATTTCGACTTCACAGGTAGCCCGTCGCTGTTCATCCGCGTGCTGACCAATGATGAGGCGTTCGGCCTCCGGTTGGGCTTCATCTTCTTTGACGAACATTTCGCCACGGGCGAAGTCTCGATTGTGTTGGAGGATGGAGAAACCAACGTCCCTCAGATGCGGGCGAGATTTACCTACGCTGGCGATATTGCGATGTTCGTTGGGAGCAGCATTGCGTTTACCTACGATGAGGAAAACGGCTTCCAAGTCACCGATTGGCCGTTCGACTTCCTCTATCTGTTGGACTATGCCGCGCTGATGGATGGTTTCGAGATGCCGGGGTGCGGTGAGTTGGTCAACATGGTCTTTGACAATGTTGTGAAGACCAAATTCATCGTTAATCCCAAATTCTCACTCGACGGCGCAGCCTTAGTCATCACCCTCACAGGCGCTTATACCATCACCCTGATAGGTCAAGATGCCCCGTTCCTCGTGGTCGGGATGCCAGACCTCCCCATCTACATTGATGCGCCGTCCTCTTTCACTCTAAGCGCCTTGCCGGATATGATTTTTAGGAGCATCGCCGACAGCGCTCAAGCGATTGTCGATAGCTTACTGAATGACCCCTTGAAATTGGGCATCTTCCTTACCACGGTGGGTGTCTCTAAGGTCGCGCCCGGCGTTATCGCCGACATTGCCTGCTACAGCGGTGAGGCGGAAGAATCGGCTGAGTTAATCGAAGCGGCAGAAGGCCTCCAAGAGACAGCAGAAGCAGCCGTGGAAGCGGCAGACATCGCCTTTGACGCTTTTGAATTAGCAGTCGAGGCGGGAGAAATCCTTGCGGCGGCAGAGGCTTTGGCTGACTTGTTGGCGGCTGGTGCAGCGGTAGCCGTAGCATCGGCAGGCATATTAGAAATCGCGGCAGATGTCGGGGCTGGTCTGGTCGTGGCGGGGGCAGTCGTTGTCGTGCTTGGTGCGGCGGCATATATCACCTATAAGATTGGCGAGGCGCTGTTCGGTGACGACGGCGACCCGGTGGATCCGCCTGAGCAAGATGCGCCAGAACTCGAAAAAGCGCATATCTCCAACCTGACCTATGAGGCGGGCAAAATCATCGTCTCGTGGCAAGCCGTCCGAAATGCCCAAGCCTACCGCATCACCTTGAGCAAGGGCGGCAATGACATCACCTACACCATCGCCGAATCCACCCGTCTGACCGTCTCGTTCTCGACGGATGACCTGAGCGCAGGGACGTATTCGGTCAAAGTTGCGGCCTCGGCGGGCGGTTATAAAGGCAGCACCAGCAACAACTCCACGATTGATATGCTGGATACCCCGACGGTGCATCTGACCATCAACAGCGATACGGTTGTTGCGACATGGAACACCATAAGCTCTGCCGCCCGTTACATCGTTCATTGGACGAAAGACGGTCAAGACATCAAGACCGAGCATGTCTCTTCGGCGACTTCATCCGTCCCCATGCAAGGACAGGGGACATATACCGCGCAAGTCCTCGCGGATGGTGATTTGTACCATATCCCCAGCGCATGGTCGCAACCAGCATCGCTCAACGTCACCGGCTTGAGCGCCCCGGTCAATATCCATGTCACCTACAACGCCGCCACCCAAGCGATTGATGTGGCGTGGGATGCGGTCAGCGGCGCGACGGGTTACGCTGTGCAGTTGGTCAAAAATGGCGCACCGTATGATGACGCGCAATCCGGCGCTGTGACCCATGCCTCATTCGCGGTGAATAATTTAACGCCTGCGGTCTATCAAGCGCAGGTGATGGCGACATCTTCAACCGTCAGCGTGCTGTCCAGCGGTTGGGACACCTCTAACGAACAGGTGCAGATATTGACCGCGCCCGCGATTGAGGCGATTGTTTACGCGGACGGCGTGGTCACAGTCACCTTGAGCGCCGCCGTCGATGGCGCTGCCGGATACCTCGCGCAATTCGCCGATGAACTCGGTAACGGA
>DAOTTP010000137.1:0-2849 GCA_034437835.1 Anaerolineae bacterium
GGCGAAAACCACGATGTCGCGTGGGATGACCTCGGTCAGGCGGTGCGCTATGGCGTTCGCTTCCTCGATAACGTCATCGACAGCACGCCCTACTTCTTCGCAGAGAACGCCCGCGTGCAAGGGGCAGAGCGTCGCGTTGGACTCGGCACGATGGGCATTGCCGAGTTGATGGTCAAGCTGCAAATCCGCTACGGCAGCCCAGAGTCGCTGGAATTCATTGACCGCGTGTATTACTTCATCGCGGAAAACGCCTATCTGATGTCGGCGGAAATCGCGGCGGAAAAAGGCTCGTTTCCCGCGTTCGATGCCGACCAATTCCTCGAATCTGGCTTCATGTTGGGGATGCCTGAGCATATCCGCCAGACCATCCGCGAAAAAGGTATTCGCAACGTCACCCTGCTCACGCAAGCACCGACAGGGTGTGTCGCCCCTGATACGCTGGTTAGCACAGCAATGGGGTTAGAAGCCATCGCAACGTTGGGCGATCCACACGGCGAACAATGGCAAATTAGCCCGCGCAACGTCTATACCGACAGCGGTCTGAAGATGTCCTCACACTTCTTTGTCAACGGCTATCAACCGGTCAAGAAAATCACGACTCAACGCGGTTTCAATATCACCGCGACGCACAACCACCGCCTGCGTGTGATTGACGCCAACGGTGATTATGTGTGGCGGCGGATGGATGAGATGCAAGTTGGCGACACCGTTGTAATGAAGAAAAATACACTGGGTCAGAACCAACCAAGCCCCCTGCAATCTGTCCAACAAGGAAATCGCGCCCTCAGTGATTTACCATCGCATTTGACACCCGCGTTGGCCGAAATCCTCGGCTTGTACATGGGGGATGGGTATCTCAAGAAGCGCGGCGGTATCCACATTGTCGTCGGCAAGAGTGACCCCGATTTGCTAGATTACATCCGTGGTCATTTGAGTGAAATCTTCCCAGCGAAGGATGCTGATACCAACCGCAACATGCCGGCGGAAGATCGTGCCGGTTGCTGGACACTGAATCTGACCGGCTACTACATCCAGCGATTCTTTGAGATCAATGGATTTGCAAAACCATCTGGAAATCATGGTGAAGGTGCGGCGGGCGCATTCATCCCCGACGCGGTATTGCGCGGCGGGCGCGAGATCGTGGCGGGGTTCTTACGCGGGTTATTTGAGAGCGACGGTAGCGTGAGTCGCGGGACAATCACCTTGAGCAGCACGTCACAAAAACTGATTCAACAGGTGCAAATCGCGCTTCTAGGGCTAGGGATTATTGCGACGGTTCGTGCAATGCCTGAGAGCGACAATCATATTGGTACGCGCACTATGTATGAATTGCGTATTCTGAATCGTCGTGAGGCAACTCGCTTTGTAGAAACAGTTGGTTTCTTGAGCAGTCGCAAACGTGCAAAGGCAGACGACCTCGGCAATATGTCGAGTCGCGGGGATAGCATCGCCTCTCAACCATTGCTGACCGAGTTTTATGCGCGTTCTGAAGGCATAGGACATGTGGGACGACAAAACATCCACAGTATGGTTGCCAATGGCGCATTGACCCAACATTATGTCAGAACCATGACAACAGAGCATCCGCAGTTAATGGAAAGCCGTTTGGCTCAGTTGGTCGATATGGACATCTATCTTGACCAGATTGACCAGATTGAAGACGCTCTAACTCACACCTTTGACATCTCTGTACCAGAGAACCACACCTATATCGCTAATGGGTTTGTTTCCCACAATACGACAGGAACCATGGTGAATACCAGCACCGGCATCGAGCCGTTCTATAGCTGGGTGTATTACCGCAAGAGTCGCCTCGGTCTGCATGAAGAGCGCGTGCCAGTGGCGCAAGAGTTTTTCGACGCCAACCCCGATGCAAAAGACCTCCCCGACTATTTTGTCACGGCCATGAATCTGTCGCCGGAAGACCATATCCGCGCTCAGGGGGCTTTCCAACGCTGGGTCGATAGCGCGATTTCAAAAACGGCTAATGTCCCCAATCACTATACCGTTGAGCAAGTCAGCGAATTGTATAAGCTGATGTACGAAATCGGCTGCAAGGGCGGCACGATCTACCGTGACGGCAGCCGTGATGAGCAAGTCTTGATGCTCAAAGGCGACGAACGCGCCGAAAAAGAAATGGCCGAGATGGACGCCAAGAAAGCTGAGGCAAAAGCTGAAGCGCCCACACCGAAGTCAGAGGAAAAGCGCGTCACTGTCACCCCGACGGCGACTCCGCATCGGGTCTACCCGCGCCCAAAGAAATTGCAGGGGATGACCGTCACCACCCCGACTCCGTTCGGGACGGCCTACGTGACGATGAACATGGACGATAACGGGATGCCGTTTGAGGTGTTCATCACCGCCCCCGGCAAGGCGGGCAGCGACCTCCAAGCGGACGCCGAGGGGTTGGGTCGGTTGGTGTCGCTATCGCTGCGGACAACCGAGCCACACAATCGGCGCCAGATGCTCAAGTTGATTGTCGAGCAATTGCGCGACATCGGCGGCTCACGCACGGCTGGGTTTGGCCCCAACCGCGTGACGAGTCTGCCGGATGCGGTGGCGCGTGCGTTGGAAGATCACTTCCTGACCGAAATCACGCCCGCGCAGTTGAGCCTTCCGCTGGCCGCCGATCCCATGCCAGAGAAGCCCAAGCCCGCCACCAGCGCACCCATCACCCTGATGGAGTCGCCGGTCAAGTCCAATGGCAACGGGAATGGTCATCACGCCCCCACCCAAGCCGAGACTCCCGCCTATGCGGGCGCGGATATGTGTCCAGAATGCCACACCATCTCGCTCATGCGAGTAGAAGGCTGCCGCAAATGCCTGACCTGCGGCTATAGCGAGTGCTA
>DAOTTP010000138.1:0-4828 GCA_034437835.1 Anaerolineae bacterium
CCAAATGGTATGCACATCGTACAGGGCGCGGGAGATGGCTTGGAGTTTTGGTTCTTGTCCTGCCAGTCTCCTATAGTATACATCAGTATTGGTCGCGATGTATAACAAATTCCCGTCAATTCGTTGAACCTTAAAGTATTCTAATACGGCGGGGCCGGTTGAAGAATACTTGGTCAGCGCACGCAACATTTCCCCCCATTTTGCCACAATCGCGCTCGGTTGAATCACGGGCGGTGCGCCCGGCGCAGACGGCTCTATCGTCAGGTTATCGGTGGGAATCGGTATGGCTACGGGTTTGGCAGCTCGCCCGCCCTGTGACGGAGAATCGGACGCCGCGACCATCACGACTTCCGGCTCTGGGGATTTAAGCGAGTCGATGAAGGCGAGTTCCAGCGCTAATTGCGGTTGCCAGCCGCCAGTGCTGGCGCTAACCGATTCGTTGAAGGCTTTCAGAGATCGGACGAGTCGCCCGCGTGGGATGGCCTCGCCGTGACGGACATAAATCTCGCGTTCTTCGTTGCTGGCGTCCACCATATCGCTTCCGGCGGTCTGAGTCAGCAAAACCGAGCGCAGATGCTCAACCATCTGGCGGGCGTATTGGCGCGGGTCACTGCCGCTATCAATCGCGGCGTTGATGACGTGTAGCCCGCGTGAGATGTCCTCATAGGCCAGCGCGTCGGCCAAATCCAAGACCGCCTGACGGTTGCCCGTCCCCAGAATACGCTGGGCGATGTCGAGCGTAATCACGTCGGACGGGTCGCTCACCATCTGGTCAAGCAGGCTGATGGAATCGCGGGCGCTGCCCGTCCCTTGCCGTGCGACCAGTTCTAGCGCGGCGCGTTCAACATGCAAACCTTCTGAGAGTGTGATTTTCTCCAGACGGTCTGCCACATCTTGCACCGAGATTCGGCGGAACTCAAATTGAAGGCAGCGACTCTTAATCGTCTGTGGCACTTTGTCGATTTCGGTGGTTGCTAATACAAAAATGGCGTGCGAGGGCGGTTCTTCCAACGTCTTGAGCAGCGCGTCAAAGGCGCTCCCGCTGAAACGGTGAACTTCGTCGATGATATAGACTTTATAGCGGCCTTCGGCGGGGGTGAATTGGATTTTCTCGCGCAAATCGCGTACATCATCGACGCCGGTGTGAGTCGCCGCGTCGATTTCGATCAGGTCGAGGTAGTGGCCTTCATTGACCCCGATACAGGCGTCGCATTGGTCACACGGGCGCATCTCGACATTCGCATGGGTGCAATTGACGGCCTTCGCCAATAGGCGGGCGGTGGTGGTTTTGCCCGTCCCACGCGGCCCGCTGAACAGGTAGGCATGGCGGATTCGCCCGGTCTTGAGCGAGTTGCGGAGCGTATGCACGATATGATCTTGCCCGACGACATCATCAAACAGCGTGGGACGCCACTTCAGGTATAGTGCTTGTTCTGGCACGGGTCTAGCCCTCCTGCTTGCTCTGACCTGAATCGTAACACCCCACGCCAGTGCAATCAACGTGCGATGCAAATGGATTCGTCTCGCTACGCATTTGTAGGGGCGCACCGGTGTGTTCGCCCGCTGTGGTATATGGAAAATCGGGCGGAGACATGGGGACATGGCTCCGCCCCTACGAATCACCGAATCACCGGTTTTGTAGGGGCGCACCCGTGTGTGCGCCCGCTAGAGAAATTATTCCTGTGGGATTTGGCGGAAGTAGACCAACTCGTGGTCAGGCAACAGGTCGGGGTGGAAAATTGCGATCAGGTCAGCCAGAACCACGTCCGGCTCGTTGACGCCGTTCTCAAAGTAGTCATTGCCGCCGTTGACGTTGACGCGCCCATCGGTGTTGTAGGTCGCGCCGGATTGGAAGGCGGCAAAATCGGCATAACGTTCATCTGTCGCCAGTAAATCGCCCAGTGTGTTGACGCCATAAGCCACTGGAATCCAGATGTCTGCATCCAGACCCGCTTCAATGACAGCCTCGAACGATTGATTCACGCTGATGTCTGGCGCTTGGTCGCCCAAGACCACATCCGCGCCCGCGTCATTGAGCAACACGCCGACGTAAGTGTTCGCGCCGGGGATAGCCCACGCCTCAATGAACGACGAGAACGAGTTCCATAGCACGCTTGGCTTGGCCTCAACATCGGCGGTCAGGGCGGTCAAGTCGGTATAGCGAGTCGCCACGCCATCGAAATAAGCATTGGCGTCGGATTCGGCGTTGAAGAACAGCGCCGTGTATTTAATCCACTCAGCGCGACCCAACGGGGTGGTCTCGGCAAAGTCACCACTGATGGCCACCGGCACACCGGCTTCAATCAACTTGGGATGAGCGTCGTAGTCGGCTGCGCCGCTGGCGGACGCGAACACGATATCGGTTGTGCTGTCTAAGACCATCTCGACGTTGACATCAGAGCCATAACCGACTTCCAGCAATTCACCGGCGGCGTATTTTTCGATGATGGCGGGCGTGCTGACATAGAAGCCACCGTCCACGCCAATCAGCGCGTCTAACAGGCCGAGCGTGGTGAAATGCGGCAAGTAAGTCGTGGACATGGCGATGGCGCTGTCCATCGGGACTTCTAAGATTTGCGCGGCGTCAAATCCCTCAGGGGCGGGTGTGCCACATTGCACCAGCACATATTGGAAGGCATCTGCCTCACCAGCGCCGGGGAACGGGCGGATGACGGTCACAACCTTATAGTTGGCGAAATATTCGACGGTGAAACCTTCCGCGAATTTGACTTCGGCCTTAGCGGGGAAATAATCCGTCTCGGCGTTATAGTCGGTGACACATTCGGCGGGGTTGGCGAGCGCTGCCTCTTGTGCGCTGACCGGAGTCAACATCAACAGGGCGGCCAATAGAGCGAGTAACAAACGGTGCATAGCGAAAGTCCCTCCTACGGGGAAAGCAAGTGATGAGTCTTGTGTGATGAGAAAAAACATCAGGCCAAGAGCCATCTATTCCGATGATGAGACCGTAGAGGAAAAGGGGGAATCCGGGGATACAACAAAAAAACTCCCGCGCACGGCGGGAGTTTTGGGGATGGTTTTGCCCAAAGAGACGCCTAAAACAGCGTCGCTCCCCGCACGTCCCTTTGCCTCGAAGGTCGGCCACGGTGAGATTGGGGCGGGTAATCGGGCTTAGTGCGCCTATAGTAGGCTGCACCTTTACCGTTGCGGGACAGCGCCGGACTTTCACCGGTCTTCCCCCATTGTGCGCTCCGCATCCGGGCGGGTAGCGCACCCCAATCAAGTCGATATATGGTTGTTTGTCAGGTTAATGCTCGGTGAGGACGTTGTCAAGCCTGTGAACTAGACGCCTTGACCCATCGGGGGGAAGGTGTCGCGGTAGAGCTTCATGCCTTCTAAGACAGCCTTTTTCGCTTCGGCTGCGCCGACCCAGCCGTCGTTTTTGACTTCCGTCCCCTGAAGTTCTTTATAGACGGTGAAGAAGTGTGCGACTTCTTTGGGGAAGTGTTTGGGCAAATCCGTCAGGTCGCGATACTCGTCAAAGTTGGGGTCGGTGGCTGGCACGGCCAATACCTTATAGTCCAACTCGCCTTTGTCAATCATCTTAAACATCCCAACCGGACGCGCTTCGATGACGCAACCGGGGAAAGTGGGTTCGTTCATCATCACGAGGATGTCCAACGGGTCGCCGTCACCCCAATAGGTCTGGGGAATAAATCCGTAGTCGCCCGGATAATGCAGTGGGCTGTACAGCACGCGATCCAGCTTGATGATGCCAGCCTTCTTGCTGTATTCGTACTTATTGCGACTGCCCTTCGGGACTTCGACGACTGCGTAAACAATATCAGGGATTTCAGGGCCTGATGAAAGGTTATGCCAAAGATGCAAGGTCATGATGTGTTTACCATCTCCTATGGCGGGGAGGAATCGCATAAGTGGTGATGTCCCGCCGACATATCATCAGTATAGCACAGCGGCCTCAGAATATCGGGGGATGCCCGACGCTCTGAGGCCACTGTTTTAGAGGACTTTCTTGGGAGAGGTTAAGCTAGGATTTCAACCGGTCAAGTGCCGCACCGCGCACCATCGCAATCAGACCCATCAACCCCTGACCTTTGCCCATCGAAATTTCTTTGCCGAACAGCTTAAAGACCAGTTCAGTGTCGATTTTGGCAACTTGTTCCAACGGTGCGCCAGACAAAGTTTCGTCCAGCACCACCGCAATCGCCATCGCGCTCAACCCCTGCGGGTTCAAAACGTCGAAGTAAAACTTGATCGTCCCGTCTGGATTGTCCAACGCCCATACATAGGCATCGGATTCGCAGTATTGAACGTGGTTGGTCTCAGCATAAGGCTTGGTGGCAATCTCTGATGGGACGCGCACGGTGTCGAAACGGTCAGCAATTTCAATCAGGGCTTCGACGCGCTCATTGCGGTCTGTGATGCCTGCGAAATCTTCGACCAATTCAGCCAACTTGGGAGGGTAGTTCGTCATCTTGTCCTACTTCTCGATGGGGACGCCCACCGAATTGCCCCACTCTGTCCACGAACCGTCGTAGTTGCGGACGTTCTTGTAGCCCAACAGATAGGTTAGCACAAACCAAGTGTGGCTGCTGCGCTCACCAATACGGCAGTAAGCCACGATGGTGTCATCGGCGCTGAGACCCTTTTCGCCTTCATAGATGGCGCGGAGGTCAGCGGCAGACTTGAAGGTCGCGTCGTCGGGGTTGGCGGCACGCGCCCACGGGACACTCTGAGCGCCGGGGATGTGGCCGCCGCGCAGCGCACCTTCTTGCGGGTAGTTGGGCATGTGCAGCAGTTCACCGCTGTATTCTTGCGGGCTACGGACATCGACCAACGGCAGGCCAGC
>DAOTTP010000139.1:0-34098 GCA_034437835.1 Anaerolineae bacterium
GCCAATATCAGACCGTGCAAGGCGTACATGCCGTTCGTCCATACCCACCACCCCGACCTCGACATCGTTATCATCCGTGAGAACGAGGAAGACCTGTACGCGGGCATCGAACATCGCCAATCCGATGAGGTCTATCAATGCCTCAAGCTGATTTCACGCCCCGGCTGCGAGAAAATCGTGCGCGCCGCCTTTGAATACGCCCGCGCCAATGACCGCAAAAAAGTCTCGTGCTTCACCAAAGACAACATCATGAAAATGACCGATGGGCTGTTCCACAAGGTCTTTGATGAAATCGGGGCGGACTATCCCGACATCGCCAAAGACCACTGGATTGTGGACATCGGCATGGCGCGGGTAGCGACTCAGCCGGGGCGCTTTGATGTCATCGTCACGCCAAACCTATATGGCGACATCCTAAGCGACATCGCGGCAGAACTGACCGGCTCAGTCGGGTTGGCCGGTAGCGCCAATCTCGGTGAGCATGTGGCGATGTTTGAAGCCATCCACGGCACAGCGCCTGACATCGCTGGTCAAGACAAGGCCAATCCGTCCGGTTTGCTGATGGCGGGCGTGATGATGCTGGTGCATATCGGGCAACCCGAGGTCGCCAGCCGCGTCCATAACGCATGGCTCAAGACGCTTGAGGACGGGATTCACACCGCTGACCTTTACCGCGACGGACTCAGCACACAGTTGGTCGGGACGTGCGACTTCGCCGAGGCGGTGATTGCACGACTGGGACAGACGCCCCAAACCCTGACACCAGTCAGCTATAGCGCCGATGCCAAGCCGTTCAGCACTGTGCCTTACGTCCCGCGCCCACCCGCACAGCGTGAACTGGTCGGCGTTGACGTATTTCTCGATTACGAGCCGCGCCAACCGTCACTGCTGGGTGAACAATTACAAAATGCTGCCAGCGGGACGGCGCTCACGCTATCTATGATTACCAACCGAGGCGTCAAGGTCTGGCCGCACGGCTTCCCAGAGACGTTCTGCACTGACCACTGGCGCTGTCGATTCGTGGCCGCTACCGACACACATCTAAGCCAACACGACGTGATGGCCGTGCTGCACCAAGTCCTCAACGCCGGTTTTGAGGTCATTAAGACCGAAAACCTGTATATGTTCGATGGACAGCCCGGTTACTCGCTTGGTCAGGGGCAATAGGCCAAAATCACGATGAATGTCCCATCGCGAAATTGTCGTGAAGGGCATTTTGTCCACCGAGAACAGCACTCAACGCGCTGATGGTCACGCCCGCCTGACCGACGACATCCTAACTCAACGGTTGAGGGGTCATTACAATGGGACTACAATGCGGAAACAGCACTATTTTTCCCCGCAACGAAAGCCTATCTAATTATGACCGCCAATCCCCTACCTTCTCGCCGTGACCTCAACGCGCTGTGGGCGCGTTTGCGTTCCAGTCGCACCAATATGCTGCTGCTGTTAGCTGTCGGATTGGGGGGCGGGGCGGCCATAGCTATTTGGATTTACCGCGAAGCCATAGACCTGTTCGGCGTGATTTTCCGTGAGCAACTCGGCCACGAGGTGTTGAGTCCGATCATTGGGGCATTGGGCGGCGTGGTCGCGCTGGCCTTAGCGGGAGCGCTGGTCGGTTGGCTGATGAGTCGATTCGTCGGTGAGGAAAAAATCCACGGCGTCGCCAGCGTGATTGAATCCGTCGCCATTTCCGGCGGACACCTGCCCTATGCCAAACTGCCGGTCAAGGCACTCAGTTCCGCGATTTCGCTAGGCGCGGGCGCGTCTACGGGGCCAGAAGACCCCAGCGTGCAAATCGGCGCGAATATGGGCAGTTGGTTATCCAGTCTATTCAAATTGCGAGAAGACCACGCCCGCCTGCTGGTCGCAGCTGGAACAGCCGCCGCCGTCGCATCCGCCTTCAAAGCGCCAATTGCTGGCGTCTTTTTCGCCTTAGAGGTCGTCCTCAACGGGGTATTCGAGGCGCGTTCGTTCAGCGTGATTGTGTTGGCCGCCGTGGTCGCGTCCGGCGTCACTGAGGCGCTCCATCCGGGTTATGAGATGGGGCCGTTTTTCTATACATTGGGTAGCCCGCTAGAGATTTTGATGTTCGCGCCGTTAGGGATTTTATTGGCGTTCGTATCGGTCTTTTTCATGCGCTCAATGGACTGGATGCACCACCAATGGGCGCGTGTAACGCTGTCGCGTCCGGCAAAAACCGCCCTCGCCGGGGCGATTGTTGGCGTAGTAGGCATCGCGCTACCGGGTATATTGGGCGTCGGGCGTGAGGAAATGAACGCGGTCTTGGGCGGACGCAGCACGCTCGGACTCGAACTGCTCATCATCTTGGGATTCGCTAAAATTATCATGACGACGGTTAGCATCGGCGGGGGATTCGTCGGCGGGATATTTGCGCCCACGCTATTCGTCGGGACGATGCTGGGCGCAGCCTATGGTCAGATCGTCGTCCGATTCCTCCCCAGCGTATTGGCGGGCGACCCGCAAGAATATGCCATCGCAGGCATGGCGGCGGTCATGGCCGGGGTTGTCCGCGCCCCGATTACCGCCGTCATGATTGTGTTTGAACTCACCAACGACTACCGCCTCATTCTGCCTATCCTACTGGCGACGGGCGTGTGCGTGCTGGCGACTGAATTTTTCGAGCCGCACGGAATCTATATTAAGAGTCTGATTGGGAAGGGTCTGCGACTGGTAACCGGGCGTGAGGTTGACCTGATGCAAGGCGTCACGGTGAGTGAGGCAATGATTTCGCCGCCCCCATCGATTCTGGCAGACGCCCCGCTGTCTGAATTGCGCGATGCGTTGCGTGGGCAAAAAACCCATTCGCTGTGCGTGATAGATGCGGTGGGCGGGCTGGTCGGCATCGTGACCCTGACCGACCTCCAGCGCGCCTATGAGTCTCACACTGGCCTGACGGCGGGCGACATCTGCACCCGTGAGGTCATCAGCGCCGAACCGAACGAACCGCTTTGGGCGGCCATCCGTCGGATGAGCGCGCATGATGTCGGGCGCTTGCCGGTCATCAACCGCGCTAATGGGCAACTCTTGGGGCTGATTGGGCGTCATGGGGTGATGCGCGCCTATAACATCGCTTATTCTCGCAAGCTACAAGACCAACACACCGTCGAGACCGTCCGGCTCAATGCGCTAACCGGCGGGCATGTCCTCGAACTGCACCTGACGGCCAAATCCGCGCTGGCGAATAAGCCTATCTCAGAGGTGGCATGGCCGCCGGAATCCGTCGTCGCCGCGATTTGGCGCGGTGGCAAGCTGATTATGCCGCGAGGCAGCACCATCCTTCGTCCGGGCGATACGCTAACAATGGTCTGTGGCACGCGCAGCGAAAACGATCTACGCGCCCTGATTGAAGGGAAATAATCCTAGTAGGGGCGCTGCGTGCTGCGCCTTCGTCCTAGCCCCAACATAGCGAAAAATCTCATCATATCGTGTATAGTCTGGGGCGCGTTATGTCTTATTTGTATTGGGTGTGTTTTCCAGAAATCGAGGCTGCATGTCCGGCGTATGGGCGTGGGTCAAGGCGAATCGCCTTACGGTGATTGCCGTCTTGGTTTGGTTAATTGTTTTGGCGGGTGTCTGGATCGTCGCACAGATGAACGGCGTGACCGTCAATGGGCTGATGGATTCGCTCGCCACCCTATTTCGGGACAGTCCGTATGGCGTCGGTATCTATCTGATCGCGTTCACTATCCGCCCGATTACGCTCGTCCCGTCGTGGACATTCCTCGTCTTGGGCGGATTTCTATGGGGTATCTGGCCGGGATTGTTGTATGCGATGGTCGGCGGCGTGCTTTCTGGCGTGATTCCGTATCACGTCGGGCGAATCTTCAAAAGTGACGCTTCGGCTAACCCAGAGGCGTCCGGCTTATTCCGGCGTCTGATGCGCGGCGCACATCAAGCGCCATTCCAGACCGTTTTGCTGACGAGGCTGCTGCAACTGCCGTATGATTTCGTCAATCTGGCGCTGGGCGGCATGGGAATCCCCGCGTGGCCGTATTATTGGGCGACGGTGATTGGCAACCTATTGGGGTCGTTTCCGTATGTGCTGTTAGGCGCGTCGTTCGTCGGCAGTTTCACCGACGGGACGTTCAGCGTCGATTATGGAATCATCGCGCTTTCCGTCCTATCAATGGGCTTGAGCTTGCTCGTCTCATGGTGGCTGCGCCGCCGTACCTTTCGGAATCAAACCACCGTTTCACCGGAGGATTAACCCCAAGAAACTGGGTGGTCTTTTTGACGCCTATTTTCAGCAATTTAAGGGGGAAATTAGGGTATAATAGAAAATATATTCTCCCCTAAAAACGAGGTGACGTGTGGAAGCATATTTGGCGACAATCAAGTCAAAAACCGGCAAAACCCCGGATGATTTCAAGGTGTTGGCGCAAGAAAAAGGTCTGACCCAACGCGCCCAGATTATGGATTGGCTCAAGGCCGATTTTGACTTGGGGCATGGTCATGCCAACCTTATCACCCACCTCATTATGGGCGCTGATGCCCCCAAAGTCTCCGCAGATGAAGCGCTAGACGCGCATTTCAGCGGTGCAAAAGCAGTATGGCGTCCGGCCTTTGATGACTTGCTCGACCAAATAAGCGCCTTTGGCGCGGATGTTACGCTGGGGAGTGGCAAGACCTACATCAACCTGCTTCGCAAAGGCAAAAAGTTTGGCATCGTGCAAGTGACGGCCAAGCGCTTTGACATCGGCATCAAGGATAAAGCCGCGCCCGTCGAAGGTCGTTTCGAGGCGTCCGGGTCATGGAACGAAATGGTGACTCATCGCGTAAAAGTCGATAACCCCGCGCAAATTGACGATGAAATCATCGGGCGACTGCGGCTGGCTTACGATAAGGCGTAAATAGCCCTCACCCCTAGCCCCTCTCCCTCATGGAGAGGGGAATCACGCCAAACACAAGACATCATTTGGGTTTGAGAGGACTCCCCTTCCCCCCTCGTGGGGGAAGGGGCTGGGGGATGAGGGGGCTACGCGCAATACCCGTTAATCCCCTCATATCCGCATTATCCACCCCTAAAAGATGTGGGTAATGGTTAGCCCTCATGGAGAGGGGTGAGGGCTGATGGGTCGCCCAAATCATGTCCTACACATTTTTGGCGAAGGTATTGGAGTCTGAAGCCCGATTTTTAGATGGGCGACCCATGGGTCGCGCCCGCCATTATATTTCCGTATCCACAACCATCAATCAACCCATCTTCAAAACATACAGGGACATCTCACATGCTGTCTGTGAATACCTACACACGGGACTATATCGATGCTTGCCGCCTAAAAGTGGAAGCACAACTGGCGGCCTACAGAAACTTGGTCACGATTGCGACCACCGGAACGGGCGCGGATGAAACTGCTGCTGCGCTCGGAGCATTCGCGCCCCTGTTTTTCAATAACATGGTGTTGGTCTTAGACCATTATTTTTGCCACCGCAGTCGGATGCTAGAGTTGAAAGACGGCAATCCCCTCAATGAAGTGCGGATGTTGTCTACGTCGATTATGGAAAACGATAGCCGGATGTGCGCCGACAAAACCATCAAGTTAGACCCAGACAAATCGGTCTTGAAGCATAAAACTGGGGATGAAATCAAAGTGAGCGAGGCGGACTTTATGCGTTTATCCATCGCATTTTTCGCTGAAATTGAAGCTAAATTTGGGTAACGGATGACGGCGGCATCACAAATCGAAAAGACTTTCCGCGAGGAACACGGGCGGGTCATGGCGGCGCTCATCAGTCAGCTTGGGGACTTCACGCTGGCCGAGGACGCGCTGCAAGACGCGCTGGTCAATGCGCTGGAACGCTGGGAAATCGACGGCGTTCCGCGCAATCCCGGCGCGTGGCTGACCACTGTCGCCCGCCGCCGTGCCATTGACCGGATTCGCCATGTCGCGACTCAAGAACGCAACGCCGCAATTATTGATGAATTGACCGACGATGCGGACGAGGACATCGAGATGGATGCTATCCCCGATTCACGGCTGCAATTGATGTTCACATGCTGTCACCCGTCGCTGGCATTAGAGGCGCAAGTCGCGCTGACGCTGCACACGTTGGGCGGCCTATCCACGCCGGAAATTGCGCGGGCGTTCCTCGTCTCCGTCCCAACCATGGCGCAGCGATTGGCGCGGGCGCGGGCAAAAATCCGCAACGCGGGGATTCCCTATCGCGTCCCACCGCCCGACTTGCTCCCTCAGCGACTTGACGCGCTATTGGCGGTGATTTATCTGATTTTCAACGAGGGGTATGTCGCTACCGGCGGCGATTCTCTGACGCGGGGCGACTTGTGCGGCGAGGCGATTCGCTTGGGGCGGGTGCTGGTCGATTTGCTGCCAGAGAGCGCAGAGGCGCGGGGTTTATTGGCGTTGATGCTACTGCACGACTCGCGCCGCGAGACACGCTTAGATTCTGAGGGAAATCTGGTCTTGTTGGATGAGCAAGACCGGTCACGGTGGGATAAGGCGAAAATCGCGGCGGGAATCGCCGTTTTGGATGAGGCGCTGATTTTATATGCGCCGGGGGTATATCAGATACAGGCGGCGATTAGCGCTCTCCATGCAGAGGCCATCACGTCGGACGATACCGACTGGGCGCAGATTGCGGCGCTGTACGGCACACTGGCGCGGATGAGTCCGTCACGGGTGGTTGAGGTCAATCGGGCTGTCGCAGTGGCGATGGCTGAGAGTCCGCGTGCCGGTTTGAACCTGTTGCATAAAATTGAAGGCGTAGAAGATTTTTACCCGTATCATGTCGCCCGCGCTGACCTGCTCCGGCGGATGAACCAGCGCGAGGCCGCCGCCGATGCCTACGAACGGGCATTGTCGCTGTGCGGCAACCCTGCGGAGCGAGCGTATCTCAAACGGCGGTATGATGCCCTCGATTTATAAATAATAACTGTAATATACTCAGGCGGTGTACTACTTCCCAACTGAGGAGAAATCTGGATGCATAAACGATTATTTTTGACGCTCATCTTGGCACTGTGCGCGCTGATGATGGGTATTTCTGCCATTGCCAGTCCATCTGCCCAAACCCTTGACCCGCAAAGCGGGGTTTTCGCGCTGGCTCAATACATCCCCGCCGAAGTCAACCTCTACATCAGCGTCCGCGCCGACGATGCGTATATCGCTGCGCTGGACGGCTATCTGGGCAAGTTTGGCAGCGCGTATGCAGAAGTTTTGACGCTATTAAAAAGCCCTATTGGCGTTGAAATGCCGTTGACAGTCGCCGGAATCACCAAAGGGTCAATGGTCGGGAATCTCACATATCCCGATTTTTTCAACATCATCGGCGACCAATTCATGGTCGGGAATATTGTCAACAGCACAAGCGGCTATATCGCCTTCTCTTTGACCGATAGTGAGGCGTTTGTCGCTCTCTTAGTTGATACAGGACACACTGAATCCGATCCACAAGGGGAGTATCGCGTGTTCTCCGTCGATTTTCCGAGCGGATATACATGGTATGTATCGGAAACCTATGCGTTTGCCCGTTCAGGCGTTGACGGTGTGCAGACCCCCAACTTTCCGACAGGCGATTACGCCAAACTGAGCGACAGCCCGACCTTCCAAGCCGCGCTGACCAGTCTGCCGGATTACTCGCCCGATTTCTTCGTGTACGTTGATGGGGCAGTCATCAGTGATGACCCGTCGCTCTTCTCGACCTTCTCTACGCTAGGCATGACGCCGGAGAGCCTGACCGTCAGCGGCGGCGCATTAGCCGACGGGACTCTGGCGCTGGATGTGGTCGTGCGGCCAGCGAGTGCGCCCAATTCACCCATCACTCAGCCGGTTATCTCGGCAGAATTTGCGCGCAATGCGCCTCTCAGCGCTGATGCGGTCATTCACGGCAGCAACCTCGCCAACGTCTTGACCGATTTGCGCGAACGCATCCCAGATTACGTCACGATTGTTGAGCAAATCAAAGGCGCGACTCAGTTTGACCTGCAAGCCTTGCAAGCGGCGCTAGGGGGCGAGTTCATCTTGTTTGCGTCGTATGACACGAATACGCTGGCCGGTATAGCGACCAGTCAGGTCGGCTCTAGCTCCGCGCTGTTGAATACCGTTCAATTCGGCGCGGCCATCCAAATGACTGATGAGGCCGCCGCCATCGAGCAAGCCAGCGCCTTAAGCGATTTGTTGACCTACTTTAGCCCTGTTATCCCTGCGATGATCCATAACGTCGAGCAAATCGGGGATGTCAGCGCGACGGTGTTTACCATCCCGACGCCGGTTGGCACGAACGAAATATGGACATTGCAACTCATGATTGCAGCAAAAGGTGATGTGCTGTTCATCGGCACGGCGGCTTCCATTCGCGAGGTCTTGAACGGGCAGAGCGGGTATACCGACATCGCGGGCTACAGTAGCGTGACCGCCAATGCGCTCCCCAATGCCAGTTCTATCGGCTATCTGGGGTCGGATGGCTCACTCCTATTGGCGGCGTTCCCAGCGTTAGCCATCGTCAACAGCATTCCCGTTGGTTCTGCATCTGCCAGCGTAAGTATGGAGTTTGACTCGACGGGCGCATTCATCACGCCAGAGGCGACGGTAGAGCTGTCGCTTACACAAGCAGCCGATCTAACATTAACGCCACAGGTGACGCAAGAGCCATCCCCGACACCCGTCCCGTCCCCGACGCCGGATTTCCCGGTGGTCATCCCACAGGTGATTGAGCGCATCGCACGGCTATTGCCGGGGGCGTCGTTCAGCACCAGTTACGACGCAGATGGGATTCACCGTCTGCGCCTGACAATCACGACAGGGCAATAAGCCAGAGGACAACGCGGGCGTTGTCCCTACGAAAATCAGGTGTTCGTAGGGACACGGCCTGCCGTGTCCTCTGATTCGGTGTCGAACTTATGGAGAGCTGAAACAAAAACAGCATGATTACAACCAGCGTTTATGTCATCTCAAATAGCGGACGGGCAAGCCTCGCCCCTACGAAAATCCCCAATGATGTGCATTATGCTAGTTCTATTTAGGTTCTCCATTACATACTAGGGCATAGTGCGCCATACCCTCATATTCCCGCGCTTCTCCCTCACCAACCCCCATTATTGGGGGTATTGGCCTAAAGTAACAAATTCCCCCTATCTAAGGGCTATTGTTGATAAAACGTAACAATTTTAACGAAAAATTACGATATGGCATTTAGAATGCGTCAACGTTTCAATTTTGTCCATTGAGTTGTTGAAGGAAAGCGTGTGAGCGCTCAAAATCCACCCCAAACCTCCGATGCCAAAGGCATATCCGTCACCTCACCCCCCAATCCAAATACCCCGTGGCTATTAGACATCGCAACCGCGTTAGGTCGCTTGGGCGTGACCGCTGAAAGGGGGCTAGACGACTCTGCTATTGAAGAGCGTCGCACCCACTACGGGACGAACGAACTGACCGACAACGGCGTCAAGAGCCCTTTCGCAATCCTACTAGAGCAGCTCTCTGACCCGCTGGTGCTGATTTTGATTGGCGCGGCGGTGATTTCGGCAATATTGGGCGAGGCCAAGAGCGTCATCGCCATCTCCTTGATTGTGGTCGCCAATGCCGCGCTGGGCGTCAGCCAAGAATACCGCGCAGAACAAGCCATCGCCGCACTACAAAAGATGAGCGCCCCCGCCGTGCGCGTCCGCCGTAACGGGCGTGAACTCGACTTGCCGCCCGCTGAACTCGTCCCCGGCGACATCGTGTTGCTAGAGGCCGGAAGCATCGTCCCCGCCGATGGGCGCGTGGTCGAGAGCTATAACCTCAGCGTACAAGAAGCCTCACTGACCGGTGAATCGCTCCCTGTTGAGAAAAATATCACCGAATTGGTCAACCCGAATACACAACTGGCAGACCGCGTGAATATGGTCTATATGGGGACATCCGTCACCTATGGGCGCGGCGCGGTGGTCATCAGCGATACGGGGATGAATACTGAACTCGGCAAAATCGCCAAGATGATTCAGGGCGTCGAAAGTGAAGATACCCCGCTCCAACGCCGCATGGGTGAGATGGGCAAAGCGCTGTTCTGGATTAGCCTTGTCATCATCGCCTTAGGCACGGTGCTGGGACTCGCCAACGGTGGCGAATTGAGCGCAGTATTCCTCAATGGCGTGGCGATGGCCGTGGCGATTGTGCCAGAGGGTCTGCCAGCTGTTGTAACGATTGCGCTGGCATTGGGCGCACAGCGGATGCTGCGGCGTAAGGCGCTGATTCGTAAGCTGCCCGCCGTCGAGACGCTCGGCTCAGTCACCGTGATTTGTTCAGACAAAACCGGCACGCTCACCCAGAACCGTATGAGCGTCCGTATGATTGAAATCGCCAATCCGCATGATGAGGACGGTTATCCGTCTAAGGATAATGTGGCCGAGGTCGATTTGCCGCGCATCGGGCAAACGCTGTTCGCCCATGACGGCACATATAACTACAATCAACCGGGCAGTCGTACCCAAGCGCTGCTATTGACCGCCGCCGCCCTGTGTAACGACTCGACCCCAGACCTTGAATCGGTCAAAACCGGCCAATTCCGTTTGTTGGGCGACCCGACAGAGACGGCGCTGCTGGCGATGGCGGCCAATTATGGCATCACCAAAACCCGCCTGAGCAAAGACCTACCCCGCGTGGCTGAAGCGCCGTTCAGTTCAGAACGCAAGCGCATGACCACCATCCACCCCCTCGGCGATACCCCGGCGACCTTCACGCATCGCCCCGATACCACCTATCCGCAAGCCACCGATCTCCCTTTGTTCACCTATGACCCCGCCGACCCTGACCGCCCGCATTATGTGGCGTTCACCAAAGGCGCGACAGACAGCTTGGTCGATGTGTCTACCCATGTATTGGTCAAGGGCGTGCCGTTCGACATCAACAGCAAAGTCCCCGGCACAGAGCAGACCTTGCGTGAGCGCATCCTAGAGGCCGACTCGCAAATGGCGTCTGAGGGGATGCGCGTGCTGGGTTTCGCTTATAAGAAACTGACAGCGCTGCCGAAAAAGGTCAACCCCGATACCGTCGAAACCGAGATGATTTTCCTCGGCGTGGTCGGCATGATTGACCCCCCGCGCCCAGAAGTGAAAATCGCGGTTGAGCGTTGCGTCGCGGCAGGCATCCGCCCGATTATGATTACCGGCGACCATCCGCAGACCGCGCTCGCCATCGCCCGCGAATTGGGGATTTCGAAAGACTCCTCATATAGCGAAGCCCGCGCACAACACCATATCTTGACCGGGCGTGAACTGGCGCTGATGGATGACGCTCAACTAGACGCCGCCGTAAAGACCGTCTCGGTATTCGCCCGCGTCTCGCCAGAACACAAGCTGAACATCGTCCACGCGCTGCAAAAGCAAGGCGAAATCGTCGCTATGACCGGTGACGGGGTGAACGACGCGCCCGCTCTCAAACGCGCCGACATCGGCGTAGCGATGGGCATTACCGGTACGGCGGTCAGCAAAGAAGCCTCCTCGATGGTGATTCTGGATGACAATTTCGCCACCATCGTCGCAGCAGCAGAAGAAGGCCGCACGATTTATGACAACGTGCGGAAGTTCGTCAAGTACATCCTCGGCAGCAATATCGGCGAGGTCGGCGTGCTGTTCACCGCCCAGTTTATGGGCTTGCCCTTGCCGGTCAATACGCTACAGCTGTTGTGGATGAACCTCGTCACCGACGGCTTGCCCGCACTCGCCCTTAGTGTTGAAAAAGGCGAAACCGATTCGATGAGTCGCCCGCCTTACGACCCGCGTGAGAGCATCTTCAGCCGTGGCCTCGGCGCATATCTCATCCGCATCGGTATCTTCATCGGCCTAATCGCGCTGATGGTCACGTTGTTCTTCCCGGTTCAGCGCGGTACACCGATTTACGACACCGCCAGTGTCCCAGATACCAAGGCGGAAATCATCGGCTATACCGATACCTATGTCATGACCTACGGACAGGAATTTGTCAACCGCATCAATGGCGGCGCACCGGTAGACCCGGCCACCTTCGCAGGCGCGGCGCTGTGGAGTACCATGATTTTCACGGTCTTGGTATTCGTCCAGATGGGTCACGCTATCGCCACCCGCAGCGAGCGCTTCCCGATTTGGAAAATTGGCTACGGCTCAAATATGGCGGTGATTGGCGCAGTCGGTTTGACCATACTGCTTCAATTGGGGCTGCTGTATGTGCCGTTCCTCCAAGATTTCTTCGGGACAGTCGCCTTGCCGTTGGAATACCTGATTATCGCTGTGATCTTGGCGATTGTGACGTACTTCGCCGTCGAACTCGACAAGTGGATTTTCACCCGTCGCGGTAAATAATTGAATCGCAAACACCCCCTCGTCCTGTATGGGCGAGGGGGTGTTTTATAGGGCAAACGCATCAAAATTTAGATGAGAGATGAAAATGGTACAGGGTGATGGACGCGCCGTTGCGCGTCCCTACCATAATCGTCATTCGTAGGGACACCCAACGGGGTGTCCGCCGAAATTTGAGATTTGATGCGTTTGCCCTGGGGTGTTTTGTGTGTAATCTGAATTTCTTTGGTTTCTGCGCTATACTCTAATTTTATTGGGTGAATTTACCTAAACGAAGGACGCGCCTCATGTTCGTCGGTGTGGATATCGGCGGCACATTTACCGACTTTGCCGTCTTAAACAACGGGGTGCTGCGCGTCCATAAGCGCCTCTCTAGCCCCGCAGACCCGTCCGAATCGATGTTGGCGGGTCTACGCGAATTAACCGGCGACGACTTGTTGCGCCTGCACGGAGTCGCGCACGGGACAACCGTCGCCACCAACGCTATTTTGGAGCGCAAAGGCGCACGCGCCGCGCTACTGGTCACTGCCGGATTCCGCGACATCCTCGCCATCGGGCGACAAGATCGCCCCAACCTGTACGCGCTTGAGCCGCGCATCCCTGAACCCATCATCCCCCGCGAACACTGCTTCGAGGTGGTCGAACGACTCGACCATACCGGCGAAATCGTGCTTGAACTCGACATCGATAGCATCGACGCCGCCTGTGAGTCGATGCGCGACAACGACATCCAAGCCGCCGCCGTGTGTCTGCTCTACAGCTTCATCAACCCGGAACATGAGCGAGCCGTGCGCTGGCGCGTCCAGAGCTTGATGGGCGAGAGTTTCCCGGTCATCCTGAGTTCGGATGTCTCGCCGGAATTCCGCGAATATGAACGCGCCAATACTACCGCCATTGAAGCTTATGTCCGCCCTATCGTCTCGCGCTATGTCGGGCGTTTGGCCGTCGCCATCCCCGCCCCCTTGCGCGTGATGCGGAGCGATGGCGGCGTGATGAGCGCTGAGCGCGTCGCCACCGAAGCGGCGCAGACCGCCCTCAGCGGCCCCGCCGCCGGGGTGATTGGGGCGTTCCATCTGGCGAAACTGGCCGGATTCGAGAACCTGATTACGTTGGATATGGGCGGCACATCCACCGATGTCGCACTGCTGCCGGGGGTTGCCCCGCTACGGCGTGAGGGGGCGATTGATAACTTGCCGCTGCGAATCCCGATGTTGGACATCGAAACCGTGGGCGCGGGCGGCGGGTCATTGGCGCGAATCGACAGCGGCGGCGGGTTGCGCGTCGGTCCACAGAGCGCGGGCGCGACCCCCGGCCCGGCCAGCTATGGGCGCGGCGGGACTCTGCCCACCGTCACCGATGCTAACCTCGTTTTGGGGCGCATTGACCCCGCCCGATTCCTCGGCGGGCGCATGGCGTTGGATTTCGGGGCGGCGCGTCAAGCCTTCGCGCCGCTGGCCGAGTCGCTGGGCTTGAGCATCCCAGAGGCCGCCGCCGGGGTCTTGGCCGTGACCGAGGCCAATATCGAACGGGCGGTACGGCGCGTCAGCGTGGCGCGTGGACATGACCCGCGTCAATTCACGTTGGCGGCCTTCGGCGGGGCGGGGGCGCTACACGCCTGCGCCGTCGCTGACCGATTGGGGATGCGGCGCGTGTGGATTCCGCGCTATCCGGGCGTCGTGTGCGCGATTGGCTTATTATTGGCACAAATCGAGGTCGGGCGCAGCCGGTCTATCCTGATCCGCATGGGCGCTGACGGCGAGGCCGACCTCTCTCCAGCGGTGCAGAGCTACAACATCTTGCGGAACGATTGCGCGACGCTGATGTCCCGCGAGGGCATTGTGCCATCTACAGCCTTCCTTGATGCGACGCTGGATATGCGTTATCAGGGACAGGCGTATGAACTGCCGGTATCGTTCACGGCGTTACACGGCCCAGCCTTACGCACCGGATTCGACGCGGCGCATCAGGCGGCTTATGGTCACGCTTTCCCAGAACGCCCCGTAGAAATCACGGCGGTGCGGGTGCGGATGCGCGCCCAACTGCCGCCGCCAGACTTCGCCGCCGAGCGCCAGACTTCTCACACCATCAGCGGCGGGATGTTCGAGCGTGACGACCTGTTGCCGGGGGCGCTATTCGATGGGCCAGCGGTGGTGGCTCAAGGCGACGCGACGACTTATGTGCCGTCCGGCTGGCGTGGCCGCGTTGATGGATTCCGTAATCTGGTGGTCGAAAAACAGGGCTGATGCGGCGCTTAATTTAGGGCGCTGGAGATTAAATCGCTGCCAGCGCCCGTTTGATGCTTTCTTCTGGTGAGACCTTAATCTGTTCGTCGATGACGTTGCCCTGTTCGTTGATGACCCAGTGCGAACGCACGACGCCCATATATTTCTTGCCATACATCGACTTCTCTTGCCAAACGCCTAACGTGTTCAGCAAGGTTTTATCGACATCCGAGAGCAAGTCATAGCCCAAGCCCTCTTTATCTTTCCATTTCTTGAGGTCTTTTTGCGCGTCGGGACTCACCCCTAGAACCACCGCGTTCGAGATGTTCAATTGCGGAAAGCTGTCGCGGAATCCACACGCTTGCGCGGTACAGCCACCCGTGTTGGCTTTGGGGAACGCGAACAAAATCACCTTCTTGCCGCGAAAATCTGCCAGCGAGACGGTCTTGCCGTCTTGGGTCGGGAGCGTGAAATCGGGGAACGGTTGGCCTTTGGTCGGCATCCGTTATGTCCCCGCCGGCATTTGATAGCCTTGCCCCGGCACGGTCACGATATACATGGGCGTGCGCGGGTCGTCCTCAATCTTCTGGCGCAGGCGCGAAATATTCACGCGCAACACCGAGAAATCACCGGTATACCCATCCCCCCAAACCGCCCGCAGCAGTTCGTTATAGGTCACAACGCCGCCCGCGTTCCGCATCAAGGTATGCAGTAGCGCGTATTCAATCGGCGTCAAGTGAATCTTTTTGCCGCGCATGGTGGCGCGACGGTGAGGGATGTCTAGCTCTAGTCGCCCAACGATGATGCGCGTATCAGATTGCGGCATCAAATCGACGCGGCGCATCAAGGCGCGCACGCGGGCGACCAATTCCGCGTTTGAGAACGGCTTGGCGATATAATCATCCGCCCCGTTTTCCAGCGCGTTCACCCGGTCACGGTCTTTGCCCGCCCCGCTGACCACGATCAGCGGCACGAACGAATTGGCGCGAACTTTGCCCAACAGCGCCATCCCGTCCATATCGGGCAGACCCAAATCCAACAGGATCAAGTCCGGCATCTCAACCGTCATGCGTTCGACGGCTACCTCGGCAGAGTCGGCGATATGGGTCTGATACCCAACCGTCTCCAGCAGATCGGCCAATGTTTCGGCCATATCAGCGTGGTCTTCAATAATCAAAATGTTGAGCGGACGTGCAGCGACACTAACCATGCGAAAAATCCCACCCAAAGCCGACAAAATCGTATAATTCCTGTTATACCACAAATGCAAATTTTTCGCTTGATGCGAAGAAATTCTGGGCAATAAGACCAATCTTAAATTGATGCTTGTGCAACATGCACAATTTTTAACTTGAACTCAGGGACAGGAAAATCCTCATAAAGAAGGCTTAAAGGGCATAGTATACAGGTTTCGGGAGCGCTCTCAGACGATGTTTCGTTTTTTATTACGGGAAATAGACTCGTAAAGTTGTCTCAAAATAATTATCGATAATCCCAATTTTCACAATTAGGCCTAAAGAAGTAGACTCTTGCGTGACAACGCTTCGGGAGTTAAGCTAATGGCATATAGACGGCTGAGGCAAAAATTTCTTTATAAAAGAGACTTTTACCTCTCCCTCAGCCTGAACACAAAAACGCCCTAGCACATCGCTGGGGCGTTCGTGTTTGTGTGCAGAATGTACCAGCCCTTTCGATCACGCCCAACCATTGAACGCCGTTGAAAATAAATTTCTGAGACGGATATCTACGCCTTCGCCAATTTTGATTATCACGGACAACGCGGGCGTTGTCCCTACGAAAATCGGTGTTTTGTAGGGACACGGCACTGACGTGTCCGTTTTGGCGAAGTTATTGAGAGATAATTGATAGATGAGATGTATACACATCTATCAACAAATGGGTTTAATATCAGAGGTGAAAACTATGGAGAGTGCAACATGGCTCAGATGAGTCGCCGTCAGAAGGAAGAAGAACTGTCGAAAGCAGGCCGTCTGCCCCCCGGCCAAAGCCTGACTGAAGATTTCCCCATCATGACCTATGGCCCCGTCCCCAAGTTCAACCCCGATCAATGGTCGCTGCGCGTCTTTGGGACGGTTGAGCGCGAGATGTCGTGGAACTGGGCGGGCTTCTCGGCCTTGCCGACCAAAACCCTGACCTGTGACATCCACTGCGTCACGCGCTGGTCAAAATTCGACACGATTTGGGAAGGTGTGCAGTTCAAGCACATCGCGGAACTGGTCGGGGTCAAGCCAGAGACCAAGCACGTCATCGCGCATTGCGATTATGGCTATACCACCAATGTGCCGATTGAGGACATGCTCCACGAGGACGTGTTATTGGCGGTGCGATTCGATAATCAGCCGTTGGACTCTGACCACGGCGGCCCATTGCGGACGCTCGTCCCTCACCTGTACCTGTGGAAGTCGGCCAAGTGGTTACGCGGCCTAGAGTTTTCGGTCACGGATAAGCCGGGATTCTGGGAAGTGAACGGCTACCACAATTACGGCGACCCGTTCCGCGAGGAACGTTACGGACGGCGCGGGTTCTTCTAAACAAAAAACGCCCCAACCTATTTTAGAGGTTGGGGCGTTTTAATTATTCCTCGTCGAGGGCGCCTTCCCCGGCAATTTGGGCGTCGGTCAGACCAAAACGGCGTTTGCGTCGGTTATAGTCCAAAATCGCGGCCAAAAATTCCTCACGGTTGAAATCCGGCCAATAAACCGGTGTTGCGTAATATTCGCTGTATGACCCCTGCCAAATCAGAAAATTGCTGACGCGCAGTTCCCCGCTGGTGCGGATGATTAAATCTGGGTCGGGCAAGCCAGCCGTATACAGGTGCGCCGCAATCACCTCATCGGTGATTTGGTCGGCGGGGATGCCGGCCTCGATGATGCGCCGTACCGCGTGGACGATTTCATCACGCCCGCCATAGTTGAATGCGACGTTGAGGATCAGGCGCGTGTTGTCTTTGGTATGCTCACACGCTTTGATGACTTTACGCTGGATATTTTCGGGGATGCCGTTAAGTTCCCCGATATGGCGGATTTGGACGCCGTTGGCGTGCAGTTCGCGCAATTCGCGGTCAATCACCATCTCAAGGATACGCAGCAGCAGATTGACCTCGCGCCGAGGGCGTCCCCAGTTCTCGGTGCTGAAGGCGTAGACGGTCAAGATTTCGATGCCGAATTCGACGGCGGTCTTAATCAGGCTGCGGAGGTTTTCAGTGCCGCGCCGATGTCCTTCTGAGCGCGGGAGGCCGTGCGCCGCAGCCCAGCGCCCGTTGCCGTCCATGATAATCGCCACATGACGGGGGATGCGTTCCGGCAGGCGCGGGTCGGCAGGCGGGGAGGATTCTATAGGATTTGCGGTGCGTGCGGCCATACTATCTCCTTAGTGATGAGTTACCAGTGATGAGTGATGCGTTGAACAACCTGTATGCACATTGTCAAAAAATGCGCCGATACGGGTGAAAAATGTCTGACGAATCGTTTTTTTCTCAGGACTCATCACTCAGGACTCATCACTATGTTTTTTTAGACTTCCATCATCTCTTTTTCTTTGGCCTTGGTCATGTCTTCGATTTGGGTCATGAAGCCTTCGATAATCTTCTGGACTTCGCCCTCGCCGCGTTCGAGGTCATCTTCGGAAATCTCGCCGATGTCCTCATATTCCTTGAGGTCTTCCATAGCGCTACGGCGGACGTTGCGGAGCGCGATGCGGGCATCTTCGGTGCGCTTGTGCAACATCTTAATCATCTCCAAACGGCGCTCACGGGTGAGTTGTGGCATGTTGATGCGGATTTGTGCGCCGTCCACGGCGGGGCGTGCGCCGATATTGGCTTCCATAATGGCCTTTTCGACGGCTTTCACGATGGTGGCGTCGAATGGGCGGATGAGGATTTGCATGGGTTCTGGGGTGCTGATGCTTGCCAACGACTTCAAGACTGTCGGCGTGCCGTAATAATCAATTTCCAGCCGGTCTACCAGACCGGTTGAGGCGCGGTTAGAGCGCAGACCGGCAAGGTCGCCCTCATAGACGCCAACCGTGGCCTTCATCTTCTGACGGGTTTCTTTGAGGATATCCTCGACCATGATTGCTTTCGCCTTTCGTGCAGGGTGATGTCATTGCGTTGCAAGGTATCCTCTATGATACAGTACACGGCAATGGGTGGGTAATACTTAAAGTCCAAACATTTATTTTGGCTCATGTTCACAACAGGTGATTTCCACCTAAGATTGATGGGGTCGCCCTGTTGTAGGGACGCCCTTCTGGGCGTCCGTCGCCTATTCCGAAAACGGACGGCAAGAATGCTGTCCCTACGCCACTTAATTTGACAATACCTTCGCCAATTTTGATTATCACGGACAACGCGGGCGTTGTCCCTACGAATTCTCCCGTGACAGGTTTTTATTGTAGGGACACGGCCTGCCGTGTCCGCTGATGATAGATGGTATCAATCGGATTTTGGCGAAGGTATTGCCCATACCACTGCAAATTTTAATCTGTCTGAGAATCACAACCGTTAGGCGGGCGGCTCACGAGCCGCCCCTACCGGGCATGAAAATGGGGATTAAGGACTCGGTTGGCGGCAATCTGGCAGTGCGCCGAGTTCACGCGGCCACGGCTGGCCGTAAAAGGCCAGATATTCGCCTAGATGCGATGTCCAGTAGGAGTCATCACCCGTCCCGACAGGGTTAATCAGGTAGGTATGGGCGATTTGGCGGGCGGTCAGCCGGTCACTCAGACCTTGTAACCCTCTCACAGCCTCGGAATCTTGCACGCCGCTGTCCAGATACATCCGCAACCCAGAGGCCGGGAGGTCGGCGCTGTTGCGGGCGATTTCAGCGGGGCTGAACTCCGGCGGCACGTCATCCTCTAATAAGGCGCTGTGGCCGCCCGCCGCGCCGAAAAGGTCAGGATGCCGCAGCGCCACGCTCAACGCCCAGAATCCGCCGCGCCCGATTCCGCCGATGGCGCGGTAATCGCGGCGCTCATAGAGGCAGAAGTCACGCTCAAGCGCGGGCAGCAGTTCATCGATCAACACCGTCTCATAAGACCTATCAGGCGGGAAGGCGTCTCGCGTGCCGATTCGACCCAGCGCGGGCATGACCACCACCATCGGCGGCAGAATCCCAGCGCGGATGCCGACATCCATCGCAGACGCCAGCCCAATCGATTCCCATTCAATCGCGGTGTCTTGTACCGAAGGCAGCAGAATCACCAGCGGATAGCGGCGAGTGGTCTCTTGATAACAGGGCGGCAGATAAGCGTGATAGGGGATGTCCTCCCCGGCGGTTTCACTGCGATTCGGCTCAATTTCGATGATGCGTCCGTCTTGGTCACACGGATACGGCGTCGGCGTGGCGGTATAGTCCGGCGTGGGCGTGACCGAAGGCGTCGGGCTGACCGTGGCGCTGGGCGTCAGAGTCGGCGTCGGGGTATTGGTCACATCCGGCGTCGGGACGACCTGCGGAGCCATCGGGTCACAGGCGGCCAACATCCCAGCGCACAGGCAAAGTGCGAACAGCCAACCGCGCATCCGGCTCACTCTTGAGTCGACTCTTTGGGCGCTTCAGCTTGGCCGTCACCCGGTTCTTGACCCGGCTTCAAGCCCTGAAACAATTGGTCGGCTAAGGTGATGGGCTTGGGCGGCAGGCTGATTTCACCGTGCTTGGTCTCGAATTGGGTCAAGTTATCTTGTAGCGCGTTGAGCAGCAATTTGGCGTTGGCCGGAGTCAGGGCGATGCGCTGTGTGACCTTGCCGCGTGGGTCGTTGGGGAGGATTTGCAAGAAATCGAGGATGATTTCGCTGTGTGTGCTGTTGACGATGGCCGCATTCGCATAAGTGGCCGTTTGGTTGGCCGGATATTCAATACGCAGTCGATTCTGTGCCGGTTGGGCTGGCGGGGTGGGTGGCGTGGGCGGAGTGGGTGAAGTCATGATTGGAGGAATCCCTACTTTTGGATGACCATAAACGCATTGCCGGAAATGACGTAGAGCAATTGCTGGGCGGGATTGGTGGCGACCCCCGCCAGCGCGGAAAACAGCCGTTCATCGCTGACCTTGATATTGGCGGAGAATGTCCCGCCCAACGTCAGTTCGTGGATGGTCAACCCCTCGCGGCTGGTCACGTAAATGGCCTGCCCAATAGGGTCTTCATCCAGCGTCAGCGATTGCCCGCTGCGCGGTTCTTGCCCTTCCGGGAAGCCGCCCAAGCGGAATTGTTGAATCTGGCCGCGATTGTACTTCAAAACCACGCCGTCGGCGCGTAGCGCGAACACGCTGCCGTCGGTGTCAATTTTGAAGTCGAGACAAGTTTGCAGCGCCCCTTGATTCTGGCCGTCGAAATACGGGGTGGCGATGCCGGAATATGAGCCACCGTCACGGTTATAGCGCCAAATCTGATTCGCGCCCACATCAAGCAAGTAAATCCGGTCTTCTGGCCCCCACACCACCATAGAGAGAGGGGTCGTCCAATTTTCCGCCCCGCGCAATTGTAGCGCCTCGCACTGCTGGGATTGGCGGCGCGGACAGCGAATTAGCAGGCCGTTTTTATCCAGCGCGAACAGTTGGTCTGTGCCGCTGGCGAACGAGATGTCGATGATGTCGCTGACGGTGTAGCCGTTGACGTTTGCGCCGCTGGACATGCTGAGTATGGGGGTCACGCTACGCGAGAGGTTGAGGCCGTCGCTATTGAGGGTGGTCGTATAGACGCGGCTACGACTGCTATCTAATAAGTAGACGTCCAAGCCTTGCACCAATAGGCGCGTAAATTGCGCGTCCTCTAAGGTATGCAAGAGTTTGGCGTCGCGTCGTGTGACTTGATTGAGCGAGTCGATGATGTCACGCCCCTCATCCATTAACTTATTTGAGGTTTCGTCGCCGGGGCGCAAAGTATCACAGTTGCCCGCCGCCGTGATGACCGCGCTCCACGTCGAACGCAAGCCGTCTGGGTTGCCGCTAGGGACCCCGCGTGCGATGTCGGCCAGTTCAGTGGCTTCACCGATGCAGAGTTCAAAGGCGGTTTGACCCGTGCCGCCCAACCATAACCCGACCACCAGCCCGACCAGAATCACCGGCATCAGCACGACCAAACCGGCCACCAGAGTCGATTGATACCAGCGTTTTTCGCCCTCATCTGACGGGCCGAAGGCGTTATCGATTCCGCCGCTGGCTAATCCCAATACCCGCGCCAACGCTCCGGCAATCAGGCCGATAAATCGCCGGATAATTACCGCGATGAAGCCCGCGCCGCTGGCGTTAGATTTGCGCTTGCGCTCGGCGGGGCGGCTCTCGGCGCTACGGATAGCGGCGGCGACGGCCTTGCTGGATTCGCCTTCTGGGACGGGTTGCGGGGCGGGCATCTCTGGCGGGACGAATTCGATTGACAATAGGGTCAATTGCAGTAGAGCGCTCTCTTTCATCCGCACCAGCGCCATATCGAGGCCGATTTCGCTCAGGGCGGCGGCCACGCGCTCTGGGTTGATTTCTCCCAGCGGATAATCCCCCAACAGCAGGCGCGTCCCCGCTGTGACCTTGTGGCGGGTGAGTTTGATTTCGGGAGTCTGTTGCGCGCCTAGCGGCTGGGGGGCTTCCATTGGGGAAGTCGGTTCGTCAGGTAGAAAGTCTAGCCGTCCGTCGTGCGCGAATGCCGCGACCCCGCGCCCGACTCGCGCCAAAATTAAATCATCCCCACGCAAGACCGCGCATAGGATGTCGCTGAGGAAGGCGCGGCCTTGTGCGGCGGCGGCACGGTTGTGGTCAAGCAGGTTTTGATTCAGGGAGATGAGGACTTCGCGCAGGGCGGCGGTGACGCTGCCCGCCGTATCGAAATATTTTTCGGCGGCCAACTGCGCCATTTGCTCATAAAATGAGGCGGGCGCGATGTGACTCCCGGCGGGCAACACCAGCGTGAAGAAAGTATCGGCCTCGCGCCCACGAGTGGCGCGTTGCGGCGCGACCTCGACCAATGCACCGGGCGGCTGCGCGGTGAGGGCGCGTCCGCCGATGATATTGAGGTGTCCAATGAGGGCTTCGTATTCAAACGCCATGGGTATATAACAATGATTCCGGCTGACTTCTAACCGGATGATTGTACCGCATCTACGCCGAGGCGTCAGGGCATAGGCGCTCGCCGCCGTAGGGTAATCGTTGTATAAGAAAATATTAATGATATTGACAAAATACGGGGGGGGGAGGGGAGTATCGTTAGATGATGTCTTCTATAAAAAGAAGATAAAAAATTAACTATCACACACCACTAAGGAGAAAATCGTGAAAATACGTCTAACAGCGTTTCTAGTACTGATAATTTGTCTGATATTCACGGGACAGGCTTTTGCCCAAGAGAGCGAAGAAACCCCTGAGCCTTCCTCTGGACAAGAGGATTTCATCACATTTTATGATGTTCGCATGGCGGAATACCGTTCCCAACGTGAAGAACGCACGCTTGCCAATTATCGTATTGTTTATCTCGGTAATGTCACAACAACCTACGAAGGAGACTTGTTTTCTCAGGAGAACATCCTCGCTAATTTCCCAGATATCTCTGTATTAACCTCTGCTGATGAAGTCGCGGCTTGGGCATTGGACGGCGAGGCTAATGCGATTGTCATTCACCCCTCAGCTTTAGCTTGGATTGATGTTAAATGGGTACAAGAAGCCTATCTTCATGGGGCATCTGTTGGCACTATTGGTTTGCGGTACGAACAACATGCCGAACTGACGGGTGACTATTGCACACTACCCGCTAAATCAGGAGACCCATCCGCCAATAATCCGAATGAAGTACGTTCATTCAATTCAACAACCATGCTTATCTCAGTGTGGGTGTTAGATGATCATTTACTGACATCAGAAGAGCGTGAACGGTCATACGCCACAGGTCTAATTGAATGTGATCTTCCTGATTTAGAACGTGAAGTTGAACGTGAGATTCAATCTGGATACGAAATTGTCAGCCTTGATTTAGGTGGACTTGAACAATTCGAAAATGTACTCACCTATTATGCGGGTACTAGGGAGCGAGTTATAAGTGAAAGTATCGCTCGTGGGGACATCGTGATGGCTTGGCATAATCGTGAGGGTCAAAAGTAAGATGTCAAATTTCCGTTGGAGTAGTCAATTTCTACTAGTAAAAAACTAGAAGCGATTGAAACGAGGAGTATATAAGCTCCTCATTTTCGTTTTATTGATAAATTGTGTTTTTGGCGCGTCAGCGTTTAGAATGATGTCAGAGATTTTGAATGACCATTTGGGGCAACGTCGATATTGTGAAGATACACCGAGAAGGCCGCGACACGCTGGCAACTGTAGGGATCGTCGGGGCAAGTTTGACCTTGTTGGTCATCAACCTGAATCAGCCGACGTGGGTGATGCTGACCATGCTGACGATTTCTCTGGTCACGGTGGGCTTTTTCGCGTGGTTCTTCCGTAATCCGCCGCGCAGCACGCCCTCAGGGGTGGGGCGCATCTTCTCACCGGCTGACGGGACTATCGTCGATATTCAGCGGGTGTTTGAGGGCGAATATTTCAAGGATGAGCGCCTGAAAATCTCGATTTATATGTCGCCGCTAAACGTTCACCTCAACCGCGTCCCGTTCGATGGCGAGGTGCGATATGTGACGTATCATCCGGGCAAGTACCTGATGGCTTTCCACCCAAAATCCTCCGAACTGAATGAACGTAATACAATAGTGGTAGCAGACATGAACGGGCGCGAGGTCTTGGTGCGGCAAATCGCGGGATTTCTGGCGCGTCGTATCGTCAGCTATCTCCAGCCGGGGCAGGCGGTGACGGCGGGGCAAGAATTAGGGTTTATCAAGTTTGGGTCGCGTTGTGATGTCTTTCTGCCGCCGGAGACCGCTATCTTGGTTACGCTTCAACAGAAGGTACGCGGCGGCGAAACGCCCCTCGCAGAGTGGTAGTAAAGGTTAGAAAAACATCTTTTACGCTTAGTGGAGACCATCCCCGTGCAGTTATCTGAGCATCACCCCATTAGAAAATTACGCACGCATGTCCCCAACATGATTACGGTTGGCGCGATTTTGGCAGGCTATCTGTCCATCTTAGTTGCCTTCCATGGGGATTTTTTGGCCTCGGCGCTGCTGATTTTGGTCGCGTGCCTGTTGGATATGTTGGATGGTCGAATCGCCCGCGCCATGAAAATCACCAGCGAATTCGGCATCGAGTTCGACTCGCTGGCCGATATGGTGAATTTTGGCCTCGCGCCGTCGTTGCTGTTCTACCAGATGTACTTCCGCGAGTGGGGACTCCCCGGCATGATACTCAGCTTTTTGCCGGTATGTTGCGCGGGGATACGCCTTGCGCGTTTCAACTGCGCTGCCGACCCCGACATCCCGACCACCTACTATGTCGGCTTGCCGACCACGGTAGCGGCTGCGGTCATGGCCGGGTTCATCCTGTTCATCACCAACCTGCCTACCGCCAATTACGCCCCACAAGCGGCAGTCGGCCTGACGGTGTTCGTGGCGTTGTTGATGGTCAGCAATATTCAATACGAAAAGAGTAACATCCTCTCGCCGCGCTATATCCGCAAGACCGGGCGCATCATAACCGGCGGCCTGATTTTGTTGTCGCTGGTGGTGTTCCCACAGACCGCCTTTTTCGCGTGGGGGTTATCGTATATCCTGTATGGTGTGGTACGCAGCGCCGTCTTTACCATCCGCTATGGGCGTGATGACTCGGCGGAAAAAGAAACCGCCGATTTGCTCTAGTGCCGTCATCTGCTAGATTTTCCTTCCGGTTCGTATCCAATAAGGTCACAGACACACATGCCTTTTAGCAAAAAGACGTTCCTATTCGGGTTGATTGCCGGCCTCGGCCTGAGCGCCGCCCTACGTCAACAGCGCAAAGCTGGCCTGACCCAAGAACGCTTGAATGCGTATTATCATCAGCGGGCAGACTTTTATAACCTGACCGATTATCTGTATCTGGGGCAGTTTCCGCGTGTTGTCATGCGCGAGACGCTGATTGAGATGGTTGACCTTAAGCCGGGGATGCGCGTTTTGGATGTGGCGTGCGGCGCGGGCGCGAATTTCCCATACATCATCGACAAAATTGGCCCGACAGGGACATTGGTCGGGACGGATTACAGCCAAGATATGTTGGATAGCGCCAATAAGCAATTTATCGTGGATAAAGGTTGGGACAATATCGAGTTGGTGCAGTCCGACGCCGCCCTGATGATGTTTGATGAGCCGTTCGACGTGGTGATTTGCACATTGGGTTTGGCGGTCATCCCGCGCCACGAGATGGCGATAGAGCGTGCTTGGGAAGCGTTGAAGCCCGGCGGCGTGTTCGGCATCGCAGATCTTAAAGAGAGTGACCGCTGGTATACCCTGCCGCTGCGCTTCATCTCGGATGTGATGGACGTATTTATCATCGCGGACAGCACCCGCCGGACGTGGGAATGGTTGGAGGAACACGGCGAGGGTTATCAATTCCGCGACCTGTTCCACGGCTATCTGTTCAGCGCGATTGCTCATAAATCGTCGAACGGGTAAATAATGGTAGGGTGACCCGTGGGTCACCTTTGTTACGTTTAGCGGTTCTCCACCCGTGTTTTCACGGTTTGCAGGACATATCCCTGAAAATCGCGCAGGATCCAATCCGACCACAAAGCGCCGTAGGCGTTGAAATGGGTTGAGAGCCGATAGGTACTGTTCAGATGCAGCCGCACTTGACCATTTTGCAGCGCCTCGATGTCGTAGCCTGCGTTAGAGATGTCGAAATATTTCCCGCCAATCTGCTTGAGGATGTCGGTATCCCGCGTATTGGTGTAGACATCCACATCGAAATACACCGCTTGGTTTGGCTTCCAGACCGTGATGATTTCATGGAAGGTCAAGCCGAATTCAAATTCTCCGATGCGGACTCCGCCGACGGCCTCACGGTCAAGCGTGGCACGCACGGGACGCGGGACGCCTAATATATGGTAGAGCGATGGGCGCTGCTCTTGTGGTGTGATTTCATCCATGCGGATGATATGCTGCCAAACTTCCTCTGGCGTCCCGTCGATGATGATGCTGTCCTCAATAACGCGACTCCAATCCGGCGCGGGGATATATGATTCGATGGGTGCGAACATCAACGGCAGCGCCAGCATAATCCCCACAAATGCGCGATGGTGATTGCGATTTTTGGTATAACGCTGGAACAGTTTGACCAGAATAACCCCAATGATGGTCGGTATGACCCATAGTGGTGCGGCAATTAATACACAGAAGAAAATCCCGCTGTATACGAATGTTGCTGCCACCAGAAAAATGACCGTCACAATGATTGCAGTGATGACGGGGCGTTTGGAGGCGACAGAATGCGTGGTCAAAACACCGATTCCGATTGGGACGAGGACGAGGAACGCGAAGGTCGCAAGGCCGGAATGATTTTGCAGCATATTCCTCAACCCCCAGCCGAACATCCCCACCATCAGGAATCCGTAGAGGATGCCTGTTATTACGGCTAGAAGATACTGATGCTTAGGGTTGAGTCGTACTGGAGATGAATCGACTTGCGGGGGTAAATCTTTGTTGAGGTTATTATCTTCGGCCATAGCTTTGCTCTCCCCACAAAAGCTACAAAAACACAGACTAAGATAAGATGAGAAATGTGTCAATCGGGCAAAGCATCAAGGGCAAGTTTGGGCTGATAATCAGATGCTCACAGGTTCACGCACCTCGTCCGAGGTACAGCGTTGCAAGGGCGGCGGCGTGTGGGTGAGAGTGAACATCCCCAACAACGCCGCCGCCCCAATCCATAGCGGCAGTAGGCGAAACCGCGCCAAAAACTACTGACCTGCCAAGATTTCGTCCACGATGTCCTGTAACTCAAATTCCATCTCGTCTACCGCGCTGGCGGCCTCGATTTCGCCCGATAAGACGAGGTGGATGGTGCGGTAAAACACATTCGAGGCGCGGTCATATTCCGCAGCGGTGAAGCTGGATGGACGAGGGTAGGCCGTTGCCAGAATCGCCCCCATTTGGGTGAATAGCGCATTGGCCTCCAATAGTTCCGGGTCTTCATACAGGGCGGGGATGGTCGGGTTTGCCCCGTGCGGACTCAATGCCCGCGCCTTCTGCTCATCATATGAGGTCATAAAGACCGCAACGCTCACTGCTGCGTCGATATTGTTGGAATATTTTGAGACGGCCAATTGCCATCCGCCCAGACAGGCAGCGGCTGTAACTTCACCAGCGGGCAGGGCTGTGAAGTCAAACAACCCCTTCACGAGACTGTTTTCAGCGTTACCAGCGCCATAAGCGTAAGGCCAGTTCCGCATAAAGGCGGCGTTGCCCGTTTCCCAAAAACCACGCGCCTCCTCCTCACCAAAGTTCACGACCTCTGGTGGTGTGATGGTGTTGATCCAACTGTAAGCGCGTTCCAATGCGGTGATAAAGGCATCGTTGTTCACGTTAACAACCCCTTCAGACGTAATGAATGTGTCGCCAGTCTCACTGGTCAGCCATTCATGCGCGTCACAGGTCAAACCTTCATACGAGTTGCCTTGCCAGACGTAGCCATAAAAGTCGTCGTTCCCAGCGGCACGCTCGCCATCTTGGATGATTTGCGCGGTTTCGGTTAGCTCATCCCATGTGGTCGGTAACGTGAGGCCATATTTTTCCAACAAGTCGGTGCGGTAATATAGGCCACCCGCATCGGTGAACCACGGGATGGCGACCTGACGCCCGTCAATTTGCTGACCCTCAACCATCGCGGGGAAAAATTGCTCGAAATATTCCGGCGGCAGATACTCATTGAGGTCTACGACATGCGGCGCGATGATTCCGCCCCAGACCACATCAGTTTGGAACAGGTCAATTTCGGAGCTTTGAGCCTCCCAGATGGCGCGGTACAACCCAAGCCGATCTGTGGCTTGGTTAGGCGAACGGAACAAGGATACGGTAATATTGGGGCAGAGTTCGTTATAACGGATAGCTTGTTGCAAGGCGACATCATATTCCGCGCCGACCTCGCCAACGGCTGCCACGATCTCATGCACGCCTTCAGGGCAGGTGAAGTCATCAGCTTGGGCGGCGGCGATAGGCGCGACCATGACCAATAGAAAACAGACGATTAAAAGGGATGATAGAAACGCCTTAATCCGCATGGTATTCTCCTTTTTTGACATATCCGGTTGATTTTCAAGATTGGAAACCGGTTCCATAACTAACTATCCCGCGTTTTTGCGTTTGACGCAAGGAGTTTTTGCTTATGTCTGACAGCCCGAAATTGACCCGTTTCGATTCCGCCAGCGGTGCGCGTATCTACCAAATCCCGATGGTGGTTTTCCCTAACGGATTCGTCGCGTATAGCTATCTTATCTTGAATCAGGGCGAGCCAACATTGGTGGATTGTGGTTCTGGCTTCGGCGATAGCACCAAACACCTTTTGGATGGGATTGTAGCCGTCCGCGATACATTCGGCGAGGCGTTTGGGGTGCGCGACATCCGCCGTATCTTCATCACCCACGGGCATATCGACCATTTTGGCGGGGTGGCTGATATGGTCGAACACACCGGCGGCGCAGTCGTCGGCGTCCATGAGCTAGACCGGCGGGTGCTGGTTAATTATGAAGAACGGGTCGCTGTCGCGGTCAAAGATTTGCGTGTCTATCTGGAACGGGCCGGCATCCGCTCTGAAAAACGCCAGACGCTGATGGATATGTACCAGTTCGCCAAGAAACACGTCCGTTCGGTAGAGGTCGGAATCACGTTGGATGAAGATGTCACCATTGACGGGATGACGTTTTATCACGCCCCCGGCCATTGCTCTGGTCAAGTCATGATTCAGGTTGGGGACGTCTTGCTGGTCGCCGATCATATCCTGAGCAAGACGACGCCGCATCAAGCGCCGGAGAGCATCACCGCCTATACCGGATTGGGGCATTACCGCGATTCGTTGCGTCAAGCGGCCAAAATTGACGGGGTGAGGGTGTCGCTGGCCGGTCATGAAGACCCGATTTATGATTTGGGCGGGCGTATCACGCAGATTCAGGCCAGCCATGAGCGCAAACTCAACCGGATTATCGACCTGATTCACGCCGCCGGTCAGCCCATGACCATCTCGGACATCTCGCGGACGATGTACCCTGATAAGCACGGGTATGACGTGTTGCTGGCGATTGAGGAAGCGGGCGCACACGTCGAATATCTGTATCAGCACGGCAAACTGAGCGTGCATAATCTGAGCGAATTAGAGGCGGAGGACAATCCCGCGCTTCAATATGTGTTGGCGTGACCTAAACACACTGAAATCTAGGAGATTATCCAATGCGTTGGACAAAATCGGCTATCCTGCTCACACCATTTCGGATGTTGTGCGATTCTCCTCTTCTTCACCTGTCTTTTCTCACTAAACTTCTGAGGCGAAGTTGTCTCACCTATTGTGGCACAGAGGGTATCGTCGAATCGTGACGGGGTGGGGTAGCGGTCATTGTATGCGGCGAACCGATACGGCAGCCGTCAGCCTGACCACCGACGCGGGTGTGGTTGACCGTTGGGCGGTAGCGGCGCCAAGCAGTGACGTCGGCGGTTTACGCTGCGGGTCGGGTCGGGGAGCGAGGATATTTACATCTAACAGGGGAAAGGGACACATCGAAAACGTGTCCTTTTTGTTTTCGACAACCGCCGAATGTTAAATCTTGATTAAAGCAACCATCCCAAGACTTAATCGCTGTTGCTTATAGGTCTTAACTACGTTTGACTAGAGTGTAACCGTATCAGGATTCCGAATACCTGAATCGGTGTATAGCTATTTTTCTAAGGAGAACTACCCATGTTGCGTAAGAACGTTTTAATGGCGATGCTGGCGTTGGTGCTGGCGGCTGCTGCGATGGTTCCGGCCTTCGCACAGGATAAAATTCAAGTCCCGGTGTGGATTGCGTTCACCGATGCCCGTTTGGACTGGGCGCGTGAGAAGGCCGTCGTCTTCAACGAGCAATTCCCCCAATATGAAGTCGTGATTGAAGGCTACGCCGACTACGAGTCGTTGTTCAGCGCCGCCGCCCTCGCCTATGAGCAAGGCACACAGCCCGCAATCGTTCAATATTTTGAAGCCGCCACGCAAGATGCCCGCGACGCCAGCCTCGAAGGTGTTTCGCAGTTCAAGAGCATCGCCGACGCTTTTGGTGATCGCACCGAAATCAACGGCCTGCCCGTCGATTTCGACGCCTTTGTCGATTCGGTTCGCGCCTACTATACCCTAGATGGCAGCTTCACCTCGTTCCCGTGGAACACCTCGTCGGCCATCATGTTCAGCAACTCAACCTTGTTGGAAGCCGCTGGCGTGACCGAAATCCCCGACACTTGGGCAGAAGTTGAGGCTGCTTGCGCCGCCGTTATGGCGATGGAAAACGCGCCCGCCAACTGCATCACTTGGCCGAACCACGGTTGGTTCTTCGAGCAGGCCGTCGCCCAACAAGGCGCTGACCTCGTGAACAATGGCAATGGCCGCGAAGCCCGTGCCACCGAGACCTTCGTTAACAGCGAAGCCGCCGTGGCCTATGTGTCGTGGTGGAAGTCCATGCAGGATCAGGGCTACTACATCTATACCGGCGCACAGCGTGACTGGGGCGGCACATACAACGCCTTCGTCGCCCAACAGGTCGCGATGTTGATTTACTCGTCGTCTGACACCACCGTTTTGACCAATGACGGCGCAGAAGCCGGTTTCGATGTGGTCGCCAGCTTCTACCCGCACAATGGCGAAGTCGAGAACTCCGGCAACCTCATCGGCGGCGCGAGCCTGTGGCTGTCCAACGGCCTGACCACCGAAGTCGAAGACGGCGCACTGACCTTCTTGACTTGGTTCACCAACGCCGAGAACGCCGCTGATTGGCACAAGTTCACCGGCTATGTCCCCGTGACCAAGCCCGCCATCGCCCTGTTGGAAGGTGAAGGCTGGTACGCTGAAAGCCCCAACAGCCTCGTCGCCAGCGCGCAATTGGCTGCCGCCATCCCCAGCAGCGCCACCGCCGGTGCGATTGTCGGCGCATTTCCGGCCATCCGTGACCATGTGACCAACGCCATTGAGCAAGTCTTGGTCAATGACCGTGATGTGCAGGAAGCGCTTGATGAAGCCAAGTCGTTGGCCGATGACACTTTGACTGAGTACAACATCTTGTTCGCCCCGGAGAGCTAATCTCCTAGCGATTTAAGCACCCTACCGCCCGATGGATTGGGTATACTCCAAACTCAATCCATCGGGCGGTGTTTTTTCCCCGACTGTTTTTAATCGAATCGTTTTTTGGTGAAGGGTCTATTTTATGATTCCAGTTGAGATGATTCAGTTGTTGTCAGCGGCTATCCTTGCGCTGATTGGGGCGGCGCTGTTGGGATTTTTAGGACGCCGGAGCGTAAATGGTCTGCGTAACGGGGTGGTGGTGGGGGCATTGGCTGGCGCGATTGGCAGTCAGTTGTTCATGCTCCCGCTCAATTACTGCATGTTCGAGGCCGAACGCGGCCAAACCGATATGCTGGCTGGCATCGGCTTGATTGTGCTTGGGGCATTGGCACTCATTTGGGGCGGGGCGTTCCTGTTGCGATTTTTAGACCGCGACACCGATTGGCGTACCTTGATTATGGGGGCATCGACGCCGGGGTTGTTCCGGGGGCAGTGGGGGATTATGCCGTGGCTGTTGCTCGCGCCCTCGCTGGTCATCTTGACGCTGTTTCTGTATTATCCCGCGATTGATAATCTGCGCCTCTCAACCTTGTTGGCACGCCTCGGCACAGACCGGACAGCCTTTGTGTGCCTCGATAACTTTACTAAGTTGTTTGACCCGCGCCAAAATTATGGTCAGACGATGTATGCGACCTTCTTCATCGCGTTTTTCGTGGTGTTCATCGGCCTCGCGCTGGGGTTATTCATCGCATATATGGCCTATCAACCGGTCAAAGGCGCGAATATCTACCGTACCTTATTAATCTGGCCGTATGCCATCTCGCCCGTGGCCGCTGGCATCATCTTCAACATTATTTTTAACGAATCTTCCGGCATCATGAATCAAATCATCCGCGCCGGAGGTGGCACGCCAGTAGAATGGCTGCAAAACTCCTCGATTGCACCGTGGACAATCATCGCGGCCAGCGTGTGGAAGTCGTTGGGTTTCAATATCTTGTTCTATATCGCGGGGCTGCAAAACGTCCCAGATGATTTGCAAGAAGCTGCCGCTATTGACGGCGCGAATACCGTCCAGCGGTTCTTCCAGATTATTTTGCCGCTGTTAGGGCCAATCACCTTTTTCTTGGTCATCACCAACGTGACCTATGCGTTTTTTGACACGTATGGGACGATTGACTTCCTGACACGCGGCGGCCCAGCCGGGGCGACCTCGACCATGATTTATCGGGTGATCAACGACGGGATTTCTAAACGCGACCTCGGCCTTGCCGCCGCGCAATCGCTGGTGCTGTTCGTGATTGTGATTGGTATTACCATCGTCCAGTTCCGCACCAGCGGACGCCGCGTGACTTACGGAGCATAATCTGATGGCACAAAAAGCCCGCCCTTATATCCCACTCACCGCCACGCAGCAGACACAGCGCCCACCCCGTAAACGCCCGAATTGGCTGCCTCAGCGCTGGTACGCCCATGTCGTGCTAATTTTGTCATGTTTTTTTGTCGGACTGCCGCTGTTATACGCGATGTTGGTCAGCACCCAAACCAATGCTGAAGTCGCCAACTTCCGTCTGACGCCGGGCAGTTCGCTCGGTGAACACTTGAATCAGGTGCTGGTCAACCGCTATCTGGGGCAGTTCATCTGGAACTCGGTGGTCTTATCGGTGGTGATTACCGTCGGCAAAACCATCCTTTCGCTGATGTCCGGCCTCGCGTTCGTCTACTTCCGCTTTCCGGGCAAATGGTTGGTCTTTGGCTTTGTCCTCGCCACGCTGATGATGCCGACGGAAATCCTGATTATTGGGTTATACCGGTTTATGACCGGCACACTGGAATGGGGTGGGACGTTTCAAGGGCTGGCCGCGCCATTCCTCGCCAGCGCGACGGGGACGTTTTTGTTCCGTCAACATTTCGCCAATCTGCCCGCTGAACTGAGCGAAGCGGCGCAGATGGACGGCGCAAACCCGATTCAATTCTTGTTCAGTGTGCTGATTCCGATGAGTTGGAACACTATCGGCGCATTGGCGGTGATTCAGTTCATCTACTCGTGGAACATGTATTTGTGGCCGCAATTGATTATGCAGGGCGGCGACTTTCAGGTCGTGCAAGTCGGCTTACGATCTTTGTTGTCGGTGGATACCAGCATCGCATACGGCCCGTTGATGTTGGGCGCGGTGATCGCCAGTATCCCGCCAGTGGTGGTCTTTATCTTGCTGCAAAAGCAATTTATGAGCGGCTTCCAAATCACAACCGACAAATAACAACGGACAAAATGTAGGGACGCCCTTCTGGGCGTCCGCCTAATACCCCGAAAACGGACGGCAAGAATGCCGTCCCTACACGACATCCGTATTTGTGTGTAAATTGACCCGATTGAATATCGTCAGTCGATTATCCAACGCTGCGTCCCTACACGACATCCGTATTTGTGTGTAAATT
>DAOTTP010000140.1:0-2363 GCA_034437835.1 Anaerolineae bacterium
ACGTCAGAAAGTCAAGCGCCCCCCGTCCCCACCGACGCCTTCTTCTGCCCCTTCGAGCCCTTCAAGCCCTGTCAGTGACGATTCCGAGGATAGCGACGACAACCATCGCGGATTCGACGGGATATTTGCGGATCATCTGCAGACCCGCGCAGGGGTCGCTCCGCCCACCTGTGTGCAAACTGACGATACCCCCGAGATTATGGCGCATCGTCGCGCCGCCGAGTCTTCATGCGAGTCGACCGACGCTATTGCCAAGAAGGCCGCTGTCGCCATCAAGTTTTCCCGTGACAACAACCCCCGCACGTGGGAGACTGTCGATATGAAGAACGCCCTCAAGTCCTACAAGTACATTCAAGAATATGCGACCAGCGCCCAGTCAACCCGAGACGCATGTCGCGTTGCCGGTAACCAAGGCATCGCCGCAGTTCTTGCCCGTGAGGCGGACCAATACCGTAAGTCGGTCATACTGGAGTACACGGCTCTATGTGGAATCATCGAAGCCGCGGAGGTGTGCACCATCGAGAAGACCGATGATGGGTGGCGCGGGGACTACGCAAGCGACCCGTTCACGCCGAGCGCCGCGAACATCGATCGCGCGGGGAAAGACCCGGCGGCAGTGACCACCTCCTGTTTCCGCCCAGATTGCGGCGCATTTATCTCCCCCAGTGTTGCCTACCCCCGTGGGAGATATTGCCATCGAAAGGTCCTTCCCCCTCGCGTCGACATGGGTATTATTCCCACCAAATGCGGTCTTCATTCGAAGTAATAATATATGATGAACATAAATGTCGTTCGGTCTGGTTGAAAGGGACGCGGCCTACACGAGTGCCAGTACGCAATCCGCCGAGTCGACCACCCTCGCAAAACAGTTCTCAGTTAATTTCAGCCCATTGTCGTCGTACGATTTAATTACCCTGGCGCCTATGGACTTTGTGTCGTACTCGCGGGGCAAACCACTCAAAACATTATTTTGCGCCAATAACAAACGTTATTACTTGCCGCCAATTAACATTAGCACGGATTATTCATGGGAATTATACCTCCCCGCCAGCAGCGCAAATGGGAACTGGGTTGAATTTGTGTTTCTATGCGCGGCACGTTCCGTAGTCGATAGTGTCACTATACTCGGACCATCGACCTACGACGACCGTTATTACAACTCGCCCTTCACATCTGTCATAACAGGAATGGTCATACAAAACGATGTGCCAACGTATTACGAGAACGCGGCCGAAGTGCACGTTAAATATGGACCAGACACGGGATCGAATACCCCGACCGATGTCGCCTGTAATTTGAAGTGTGTGTATGCGGATAGAAAATGGATCGTAAGTGGACTTATGCACTGGGCTGAGGTGTAAGGATTTATACGATGAATACAAATGTCGTTCGGCCTGGTCGAAAAGGACGCCGCCTATACGAGTGCCAGTACGCAAACCGCCGTGTCAACCACCCTCGCGAAACAGTTCACAGTTAATTTCAGTCCATTATTGTCGTACGATTTAATTACGCTGGCACATGCGGACTTCAGGTCGTATACGCGGAGCGCACGGGGCAATGCACGCGGGGCGTTTTTTTGCGACAATAACAAACGTTATTACTTGCCGCCAATTAACCCTAGCGTTTACGCGATGGACACATGGGAATTATACCTCCCCGATAGCAGCACAAATGGGAACTGGGTTGAATTTGTGTTTCTATGCAGGGCACGTACCATTGAGGACTGGGTCACCATACTCGGGCCATCGACGTACAAAAAACGTTACGACGGCGCGCCCTTCGCATATGTCATATCAGGAATGGTCATCCAAAACGATGTGCCAACGTATTACGAGAACGTGTCCGATATTGTCATCAGATATGGGGTAGAATTGGATGGGAATATCCCGACCAATGTCGCTTGTAATATAAAGTGTGTGTTTGCGAATGGAAAATGGATCGTAAGTGGAATTATGCACTGGGCCAATGTGTAAATATATCGCACATCTGAAATAAAGGAACATGACTGAACAACAATACCAACAATACACATTTGGCGCACGTCTGTTTGGTCCGAAAATTCAAGTTCCAGTTTTGAGGTCCCTCCCGCGATCCATCCCGTCGAGTTACACAATGCCCGTCCCGTCGTCATTCCGTCCATACGACCAAGGGCGAATCGGGAGTTGTGTCGCCAACTCAATCTGCCACGCCTTTAATCTCATGAAAACCGTGTCGTTCGACCCGTCGCGTCTGTTTTTGTATTATAACGCACGCGCCCGCAGCGGGTTGATCGGGCAGGACGGTGCATATCTGGATGATGGGATGGAAAGTATTAGGATCCAGGGTGTGTGTGTCGAATCGATGTGGGCGTATGACGTTCGTCG
>DAOTTP010000141.1:0-4365 GCA_034437835.1 Anaerolineae bacterium
GGCTTCCATGAACGCCTCAAGCCGGGCGGTCAAAGCAGCGTCTTCAGCCGGGTTGGATGACCAACCGGCCACGGTGATATTGATGCCGTCTTGTGCCAAAACTGGCAACGCCAGCGACAGCATGACGAGTAAAAGAGCAAAACGCTTAAACATGTCTATCCTCCAAAGGTTTGGAACGGGCAAAATGTACAGATTCGGCGCAAGAGTCGCGGCACATAGGCCGCCTCCGCTGCGCCTTACGGAGCGTCCAAAACAGGGTTCTGGACGACAAACTGCCGCCGCTGACCCTGATAGTACGCGGTAAAAGAAACCTGCTTCCAATGAGACGGCAGGCGCGGCGCAAGCTGAGGTTTCCCCTCAGAATCGAGATGTAGGCCGCAGAAACCAAACACAACCGCCTGCCATAACCCGCCGCACGCCGCCCCGTGAATCCCGTCGCGGACGTTGCCTTTGTTGTCTTGCAGGTCGATCATGGCGGCGTGATGGAACATGTGATAGGCGTCGTCATCCTGACCCAGCCTTGCAGCCACCCAAGCGTGAATCGCCGGACTCAGCGAGGAGCCGTGGTCGCAGCGCGGATAATACGTGTTCCAGTTGTTGAGCATCACCTCGCGAGACCCAACCTCATCCCCTATCAGCGCCATCAACATCACGACATCGGCTTGTTTGATGACCTGTGACTCAAGGGCGCGTTTGTGTCCTAGCATCGGCCAAACACCGCCGACTCGCGGCTGATAGTTAGGGACGGGGATATACTCCAAGTCGAAGAAGCCTTCAAATTGGACGTGAATCTGCTTTTCATCATCAAACGGGATGAGCATCTTGGCGATGATATCGCCCCAGTGCGCTAGACGCTCTGGCGTGAGTTTGAGGGTTTCGGTCAAGCGGGTGGCATGGTCGGGGGCGTGGGATTTCAACCACTCCAATAGCGCCAATGCCTCTGTCAGATGCCAAACAGCCATGCGGTTGACGAATACGCTGTTGTTGATATTCTCGTGGTATTCGTCCGGCCCGATCTGATTGGTCAGCACATATTGATCGCCGTTTTTCTCGGCGCGACTGCCCCAAAATACCGCGGTGTCCAAGACGATTTCCGCCCCGTGATTCAAGAGGAATTGGTCGTCGCCTGTCCAGCGCCAATACTGCAAAATCGCATAGGTGATGTCGGTGCTGATGTGCTGTTCGTTATCCCCCGTCCAGATACGCGTGCGCGTGCCATCTGGAGATGGGTCTGACCATTGGGGCGTGGTTTCCTCGCCCGTATCAGTGCTTTCCCACGGGAACATTGCGCCTTCAAACCCGTTAGCGATGGCCTTGTGGCGTGCGCCTTCCAGACGGTGATAGCGATACATCAGCAAGTTACGGGCAATCGCCGGTTGATTCACAATGAGGGGCGACAAGATGAATAACTCTGTATCCCAAAACACATGCCCTTTATAGCCGAATCCCGAGAGCGTTTTTGCGCCCACGCTCACATCGTCGTCATGTTGAGGGGCTGCGATCAGGATGTGATAAGCAGTAAAGCGCATCGCCAGTTGAGACTCGTCGTCCCCTTCGATCTGGATGTCACTGTCACGCCAATACGTCGCCCAGCCATCGATATGGGCGCTTAACAGCGCGTCATAACCGGCTTGCACAGCCGCTGACGACTTTTGATTGGCCGCCGTCAGCGGGTCTTGCACATCGCGACTGGTATAAATCGTGGTGATTTTCTCAAAAACGGCTTGACCGTCTTTATCAAGTGCAACGGTGGTGCGGACGCTTGGGATGACCCCATCGACGGGGACGACCTGCACAGGGCTGATCAGGCGCGAAACGACAGCCACCTGATAACCGGATTGGGTGGTCTGCCCTACCCACGAAGTTTTCTCGCCAACCGTCTCGACACGGGTATTTTTCCAATGTATGCGGCCTTGATTGGTCGTGTCGCTTTCCTGCCACACTTCCAGCAAGATTTCTGGCTTACCATCAATCGCAGTAATGGTGATGCGCTGTGCAAGGACATGGATGTCCGACAGACTGGTGAACCGTTCAAAGACAACGCGAACGGTAGAACCGGTTTCAGCGCGAAACAAAACCTCACGGCGCAACACGCCCTCACGCATGTTAAGCGTGCGACCATACCCCAACAACGCGCCATTGGGTGGCGTCAACCACTCGTCACCCGCCCCGTCAAGATGGAAAGCTGTTCCATCAACCCATAACCTAACGCCCGTCCAATCCGGCACGTTAACCAGTTCTGGGACGAGCGCACCCTCAGCATGATTGAATATCCCATGTACCAAAGTAGTCGGCGTCTCACCGGCATACCCCTCCTCAAAAGAGGCGCGGCTGCCTAGATAGCCATTGCCCAACGTAAAAATCGTCTCGTAATACAACTGCTTGTCGGGCTGAAACGGGTATTCGGTAATTTGCCATAGGCGGTCTTGTGCGGAGTTCACAGGACACTCTCTTTCAGGCGCACTGAAAAGGTCTCTTAAACGTTTAAGATAACAGGATATATGACAAAAAGCAACAAACTCATGGTTGATTTTTGTACATATTGCACAGTTTCAGGGAAAATATGGTTAGGCGTTAAAAAAACGCGCTATTTATAGGGGATTCGCTGGGCAAAACGTGCCTAAGACATCGAGGGGTTCGGCGTCTTGACAGCCAGCATCGCCCCATAAAATTCGATTTTGTAGCGGATGATATTCAGATGGTCGTTCAGTTGGGCGATATGCACTTCGACATCGTGTTGGAGGGTTTTGAGCATATCGATGCGGTTGGTCAAGGTTAAATCACCCTGCCGTTGCAGTTGGGCATATACCTGCATATCCTGAATTGACATCCCGGTAGCGCGGAGTTTCATCAGGAATTGAATCCAACCGATGTCCTCCTGTGTATAGCGGCGGTGGCTATTCCCAGCACGGTCTATCGGGTGGATGAGGCCGACTCGCTCATAATAGCGCAACGTATGCACGCTCAGGCCGGTGGCCTCAGCCACTTGTTTGATGGTGAGTTGCGTGGTCTTGGTCGTCATGGCGCGTTTTGCCCTTCACTAGAAAGACCTCATTTTAACGCCATAACTTAGAGTGCGCTCTAGGGGGAATCAATTGTTCGCCATAAAACCTATAAGACGCGCCATATCATCAGCAATATTATTTATTCGCTGTAGATAGTTCGTTAAACGGGCTTACTTATGGTATAAACACCATTATCGTCCATCCTGTCGCACAACAGGGGTTACAAACTCATGAGCGCCGTTCAAGCCCAATATCATCCGCTCGATTTCACCCGCCTCACGCCCGAAGAACAACTCGACGCCTCGCGCCAGTTCCTTCACCAGATGAGTCAGCGCCGCACCGTGCGCGACTTTTCATCTGACCCCGTGCCGTTTGAATTGATTGAGAACGCTATCGCCGTCGCCGCTCGCGCCCCTTCCGGCGCAAACCAGCAACCGTGGACGTTCGTCGTGGTCGAAAACCCCGACATCAAGCGAAAAATCCGCGAGGCCGCCGAAGCTGAGGAACGTGAAAGTTATGACCGTCGTATGAGCCAAGAATGGCTAGACGCGCTGGCGCACTTGGGGACGGATTGGCACAAGTCGCACATTGAGGACGCCCCTTATCTGATTATCGTGTTTCGGCAATCCTACGCGATTGAGCAAGACCCGCAGACGGGCGAACCGGTTAAGGCCAAACACTATTACAGCGAAGAATCCGTCGGCATCGCTGTCGGATTTTTGCTGGCGGCGCTGCACCTATCCGGTTTGGCGACCTTGACTCACACCCCTAGCCCGATGGCGTTCCTGTGTGAAATTTTGCAGCGCCCGCCCAATGAGCGCCCCTTCGTCCTGATTCCGGTGGGCTATCCGGCACAAGACGCGCATGTCCCCGTCATCACCAAGAAATCATTAGACGAGGTAATGGTACGATTTTAGTATTGCTTATACTTTGCTCAGGGCAACCGCGCACGCCTTATATTCCGGCTGTTTGGAATAAGGGCGTAGACATCGTGGGTCAAGCGGTGCGGCGTGCCGGGACGTGGCGGACGATGGCGGGCGCACACATGCGCCCGCCCGCGCTCAAAACCCTAATTTCATGCCTCAAATATGATTGGGCAATCACAAGGTTGGTTTTTTTTGTCATGTCTTAACACGATTGGGTGGCTCAAATAGTTGCGGTATCACAGATAAATTTGGTACATTTAGCATTCTAATACTGTCAAAAAATATCTGCCCCCACAACATTATCCACTGTGAGGGACAAAGAGGTTGATATGTCTATACGTTATCGCATCACTCATTTCCGCTTATGGGCAATTGTTGGCGTCGCCCTACTCTTATCCGGCATCCTCCCCGGTACGCTCCGCATTGCCCAAGCG
>DAOTTP010000142.1:0-7294 GCA_034437835.1 Anaerolineae bacterium
CGATGCGCCTTGTCAACCAAAACGGGGAATTCCTGACCGGCGACATCGGCGGCAGTCGTCCGCTGGATGTGAAGTGGAACCCAGAACGCAGCGTCGCCTTTGTCCGCACTGAGGACGGGGGCGCCTACCTCGCCAGCATCAACGGACAGGTTGAGGATCTCAGCGGACGGATTGGCGATATTCAGGCCGTGGCGTGGGTTCAAGGGGAACTGCCGCCCGTCTTGACTGCGCCCAGCTCTGATACTGGTGAGGGGTATGTCGGCGGAATCCCGGCGGGCGTGATTGAAGGTAGCGCCTACGCGCCGGGGCAGCACAGGCGGCCTGAATCTGCGCGTTGACCCCTCAACCACAGCGGGTGTGGTGATTTATGTATTTAGCGGCGAATATGTGGCCGTCCTCGCTGGGCCAACCGAGACGCAAGCAGACGGCTACACCTATCGGTGGTGGAAGGTGCAGACGGCGGCGGGCGCTCAGGGCTGGATGGCGGGGGCGATTAACGGCGTGGCGACCTTCGTTGTGCCGTAGAGAAAAATAGCCGAGGGCGACCCAGCGGGTCGCCCTTCGCCCCGTCTCATCTTAAAATCATCGCTATTTTGTGCTAAAATTAAGTGATACACACTGAACATCGGGGCGTTCGATTCCCCCACACGATGAGGATAAACCTGTGGAAATCACTTGGTACGGACATTCATGTTTCCGCCTTGCAGAGCGCGGCAGCATTACCCTAATCACCGACCCGTATAGCTCCGAGATTGGCCTCCCGCCGCTCAAGCAATTCAAAGCTGAGGCCGTGACCATCAGTCACGACAAGCCGGGGCATAACTTCACCGAGGCGGTCAAGCAGCCGCATGTGGTGTTGCGTGGCGCTGGTGAATATGAGATTGGCGGCGTGTTCATCACAGGGATTGCCCTCAATAACACCCATGATGGGCTGGCAATATCGAATGTGGCTTATAAAATCCAATATGGTGGCTTGCGCGTGTTGCATTTGGGCGATTTGGCGCACGTCCCCGATCAAGAGACGCTGGAAGAATTACTCGATGTGAACGTCGTCCTCATCCCGGTGGGCGGAGGGGCAGGTCTGAAGGCCAGCACTGCCGCTGAAGTCATCTCGATGATTGAGCCGAACTATATCATCCCAATGCATTACGCTTTGTCGGGTTTGACGGTAGAATTGGACTCGGTAGACAAATTCCTAAAAGAGATGGGCGTCAGTAAGGTTCAAGAAGAAGATGTGTTGAAGCTGACGGCGGGTAGCCTGCCGGAGCAGCCGCAAGTCGTCTTGCTGCGCCCGCAGTTACAGACCAATGGGGGCTGACGAACAACATGAGCGTAAAGCTGCTGATGCGGTGGGACATCAAAGAGGAACAGCAGCAAGAATATTTCGAGTTTGTGGTGCGTGAGTGGGGGCCGGGGCTGAATAAGCTCGGTTTGGAACTCATCGGCTTGTGGTTGACGACCTTCTCACAAGATGGGACGACGCCGAAAATCATGGCCGAGGGCATGACCGAAAATCTTGCAGAGATGCGCGGCATCCTGAACCACCCAGACTGGAAAAATCTGCACGAGAAATTATTGGAATGTGTGGATAACTACAGCCAGAAGGTCGTCCGAACATCCGGCGAATTTCAGTTATAACCCAACAATAACCACGAAAAAACCCACAGAGATTGTCCTCTGTGGGTTTTTTTGTGTTGGCGCGCGAAGGCGACCCAGCGGTTCGCCCCTACGAATAGTTTGTATAGGATACAGACGCCGGTTTTCGGGGGGCTAATCCCCCGCCGGAGATGCGCTGACGGCTGGGGTTTTTTCGGGTGCTGACGCAGGACTGGTCGCACCGGACGTATCGGAAGCTACTGGCGCAGCGGAGTCGCTCTTGGCGGCGTCTTTGTCTTTGCTATGGGTGGTCGAGGTCGCTTTGTTTGCGCCCTTGCTGTCATTGACGTAGAAGCCAGACCCCTTAAAGATGATGCTTGTGCCTTGAATCACGCGCACGACCTTTTGACCGGTGGACGGGTCAAGGATTAGGGCATCGTCATTGAACGACTGGCGCAGGTCAAAGGTTGTGCCGTCTTCACGGCGGTAGGTATAGACTGGCATCGCAAACACATCCTCTTGCGAGCTAAACACGCTGAACGATGGTGTAAAAGGGATTACCTTTATCATACTCAGGATATTTTCTCCTGAATAGTCCCCGCGTCAATCTCTGATAGAATGCTTACGCGATTCGGAAACGGACACGTCAGTGCCGTGTCCCTACGATTAGGTATTTAGGATGGCGCGATGCAGCTTGGCGTTTTGACGTGTGAATTGAAGCCGACCCACGGGTGGGCGCGTTACAGCGTCGATTTACTGACCGCGTTACATCGCGCCGGGGTGCAATTGACCGTGTTGGCGTCCCATAGTTCCCCGACGGATTTCCCGTTTAAGGTGCTGCCAATTCTGCCGGAGGCCGTCCCCGCGCCGCGCTTTTTACCGCCGCGCCTCGGCTTGTGCATCCCCGCAAGTTGGTGGGCGCTACGCGGCGTAGAGCTTGTACATACGCTGGTCGAGCCGTTCAGTCATTTGGGCGCGACAGTTGCCGGAAACAGGCCACACCTCATCAGCGCTCATGGGACGTATGCCGCGCTACCCAACTTCGCGCACCCACTGTCACGCCCGGTATTCGCCCGTACCTTTCGCCGCGCCGCCAAGATTATCTGCACCAGTCGCTATACCGAGGGCGTGCTACTCAAATCTGTGCCAGAGGCGCATACGGCGGTGATTCATAACGCGGTAGACGCCGCCGATTTCGCCGCACGGGTGCAAGCCGCCCAACCATTTGAAAAATCCGGCCCCGTGGTGCTGTTCGTCGGGGCGGTTAAAGCGCGTAAAGGCGTCTTAGAGTTGATACGCGCCTTTGAGTCCGTCCGACATGCTCACGCGAACGCTCACTGTGTCGTGGTTGGGAGTCTGACCGGGGATTTAGACTACGCTGGGCGTTTGTTATCGGAAATCACACGCTTGGGACTTAATGAGCATGTGACGTTGACTGGACGAGTTAGCGATGATGACTTGATGCGCTGGTATCGCACGGCGGATGTGTTCGCACTACCCGCCATGAATGACGACCCACGCTTCGAGGGGTTCGGCTTGGTCTATCTGGAGGCCGGCGCCGCCGGTCTACCGGTGGTCGGGACGCGGGATTGTGGCGCACAAGAGGCCATCCTCGACGAAGAAACCGGCCTGCTGGTCAACCAGACCGGCGTGGTCGATGAATTAGCGGCGGCCTTGAATCGCCTATTGGACTCGCCCGCACTACGCGCCCAATTGGGCGAACGCGGGCGTAGTCACGCTTTTGAGCAGACGTGGGAACGCGCCGCGCAAGCCTTCATTACCGCTTATGAGGGCGCATTACGGAGTCGCCGCGCATGAGAATCCTGATCCTGAGTGACCGTATCCCGCCGGAACACGTCGGCGGCGCGGAACAAATCGCGTGGCGGTTTGCGCGGGGATTACATGCGCTGGGGCATGATGTCCACGCCGCAGCCGGGACGCACGGCGCACCGTTTGAGGAAACCCGCGACGGACTCCAAACCTATCACCTAAATAGCCATTGGCCGGGACGCTTACACGCTTATTTTACGCTCGGACACCCATCCGTCACCCGCCAATTATCCGCCTTATATGACAAGCTGCAACCGGACATCATCGGCGCGTATAATATCCACGGTGCGCTGACATGGCACGCCCTGACGCTGGCGCATCGGCGCGGCATCCCAACCTCGATTTACTTCCAAGATGCCATGAGCATGGCCTATAGCAAAATCATGCATTTTGCCCGCCCGGATACGTGCGACATCCCAGACAATGCCTATAAATTGCCGCCGCTGCATAATTTGAACACGGCTCGCACGCGCTATAACCCGTTTCGCACGGCGCGAATCCTGAAAATCCTACGAGAAGATGTCGATGTGCGGGTCAGCATCAGCGCCGCGCTAAAAACGGCGTTGACCGTTAATGGCGTGCCAGACATGCGAGTCCTTTACCCCGGGGTTGACCCGTCTGAGTGGGAGGCCGCGCCGCAAATTATCGAGGCGCTACGCGAGTCGCTTGGCTTGGGTGGAAAGCGCGTGATTTTGCTGGCTGGGCGGCTTAATCCGTATAAGGGCAGCGTACAACTATTAAAGGCGCTAGACCGTTTGCGGCTGGAACTGCCGGATGTGCGCTTGTTGATTCTGACGCGCAGTACGCCGGAGCAACAGGGCTTAGACCGCCCGGAATTTGCCGCGCTCAGGCCGCATATCGTCACTGGCGGATGGTTGACCGGGGAGCAATTGGCGGCGGCCTATCATTTGGCGGATGTGGTCGTCACGCCGTCTACCTATCTTGACCCGCTGATTGCGGTCAATCAAGAGGCGATGCTATGCCGTAAACCGTGCGTCACGACCTGTTTCGGCGGCCCGCGTGAGGTTGTGATGGACGGCGAAACCGGCTTGGTCGTCAATCCATTGGATGATTCGGCGCTGGCGGCGGCACTCCACCGACTGCTGACCGACCCCGCTTTGGCGCAAAAAATGGGCGAGGCCGGTTATCAGCGCGTGCGGCAGCACTTTGACTCACTGACTCAGGCGCGGCTGATGGCTGAGGCGTATAAAGACGCGATTCAGCGCCGCGAGTAGACGGCGGATAGCGCGGCGGCTTGGTCATTCAATACGCCCCACCACATCAGCGCGAGGTCGCGCTCGGAATCATAGGCCACGGCGGGGGCGGCAATCAGGCGCTGACCATCCTCAAGTCGCTGGCCTGCGAAAAGTTCGCCATCCCGCCAATAGAATATCCCAACACCTGTCCGCCAGCTGCCAGCCGTGGGCAGTGTATCGGATTGTCCGGCGGCGGGGTGTAGCCAATCTACGGGTGAGGCTTCTCCCAACTGCGCGGCGGTGATTTCGCCGTGATTAAATCCGGCCTGAATATCGGAATTATCGGGGTCAAAAGCGACGCTCAGGCGGCGCGGCGAATCCCATGCCATATCAGTGAGCTTGCCCGCCGTCCACCAAACTTGTCCGCGCCTATCGTTTTGGACGACTTGCCAGAACACATAAGCCGTGGTCGTATCCGCGCCTACGCTCAGGCCGGTGAATATATCCCCGATTTCAAGGCTCAGGCCGCCCGTTAACCGGACTGTATCATCTAGCGTTTGTGCTTCGGTCAGTTCGGCGCGGTAGAGTGAGCCATCGGTGGCCGCCAGCCAATACAACCATGTCCGCCCATCTGCGCGGAGGAGCGCGGGATAATCGGCGTTCCCGATCAGGCGTTGTGGGATGCGCGGGCGACCCAAGCCATCAAGGCGGCTCACCATCAGCACCGATTCAGGGATGAGCGCGGTACTCCAGACCAACCATAGCCCGCCGTCTGGCATGGGGGCGGCGCTGACTCGCACAGCTGGGGCGTCGGTCAAGAGAATCGCGCCCAATTCGGAGTCGCCATCCGCCGTCACATAGGAAGCATACAACTGACTCTGACTCCCGCCGTCGTAATCCAACCAGACGGCGAAAACCCCGCCCTTTGAAGCCGGATACAGGTTGAGGGCATACGGGTTTCGCGCTGTGATGTCAGTTTGGATGGGCTGGTCGTTGTGGTAAAGGGTCAGCCGCCAACCGTCTCTGAACGGGACGAACGTCGCAGCGATGAATCCGGTCTTATCGCTGATGAGCGCGGGCGGGCTGAAAACCGGCGCTTCGGCCAGAGTCGAAATATCGCCCCACGGGGTATCAGGCTGGGGTATCGTTGTAGCGGTTGGGACAGGGGTAAGGGTGGGGGTAGGCGGCTGAGGGGCGGGGCTGCACGCGACCAAAATCCCGATGAGCGCCGGTGCGATGAGCCATCTCAACAGCACTCGCCTAGACCTCTGACAACGCGGCGATGCCGTCCGGCCCGTTGTATTGCACGCGCTTAGGCAGATAATACGCGGCGGTGCTGACGACATATTGCGCGGCGGGCAGAGTCAGGTTGATGACGACGGCTTCTTCTCGCCCGAAATAGAACGCGACATGGTAGCGCTCTCCACCCATCACCATATTTTTGACGATCCAACCGGCCAACCCTCCGCTACGGGCGGCGGGGGCGACTTCGATTTCTTGGATGATTTCCCAGCGGATGACATCCCCATTGATGATGACATCGGTGCTGCCGGGGTCGAATCGGCTGGTGAGCAAATCTTGCTCTTTTTGAGCGATGGCGTCCATATTGGGGCGGTAGTTGATGCGCTGCAAGTAGGGCATGATGAACCTCTGGGTTATGGGTTAGCGACGACTTCGGCCAAAATCAAGTTGCTGCCGGGGATTTCGACGCTGGGCGTGCCGTCGGCGCGGTACGAGACAACTTTCAGGGTGTGGCCGCCGACGCCGCTGGCGATCCAATTCATCTCGACGCGGAAGGGTGATGTCGCAGCGGTTGGCGTGCCTTCGTTGATTTTCACCCCGTCGATGAAAAATTCGACCTTTGCGATCCCTGCGCTGGCGTCTTCGGCGAGGATGTCTACGATGATTTCCGCCCCGTCATATACTTGCGTGTTATTTTCAGGGAACAGAAAACGCACCTGCGGCAAATCTGGGGTGGGCATGGGGGTAGGGGCTGGGGTGGTCAGCGAGCATCCGGTGAACGGCAGCATCACTATAACCAGTGCCAGCCAAGCGAAACGCTTCAAGACAATAAACCTCATTCGCGGGTGAGCATATCGCCATTATCCGCCCGTGTATGAGAGGGCGCAAGGGCGCGGCGACTTAGCGCTTAGTGAACGTTGTCAGGCGTCGGTTAGCGCAAGCGCAGATAAAAAATTAGGTCTTGTTCCACCGTCGGAGCGCCGAGTCCGTGCAGCATCGCCAACATCTGGGCGCGATGGTCTGTGCCGTGATTGGCGACGTGCATCAGCAACGCGCCGAGCGGTTGGGTATCGGGTTTGCCGGTTGTGCCTTTGTAGGATAGTGGCTGCGTCAGGGCGTCCTCGGTCAGTGTATCGAGATGGCCGCGCACCATCGACTCGACCTCATCCCATTTGGCGCGGACATCGGCGCGGGTCGGGTAGTCGGCGGGGTTGAGCATGACCGTAGGATTCGCCCCTTGCATCCGCGAGAACCAAATCCACTCCGCACTGAGGGTATGCACGACTTGGTGATGAATTGACCCCATCGAATAGTCTAGCGGGCGCGTGAACTGCTCATCGGTCAGGGCGAGGATAGACTTGTCCCAGACCAGCCTATGCGCCCAGTAGGTGTAGTCGTACATGATTCTGATGTGTGAGAGTAGGGACATA